>CAYNDW010000301.1:0-7489 GCA_964395375.1 uncultured Cytophagia bacterium | reverse complement strand
ATGGAGTAATGGAGTAATGGAGTAATGGAGTAATGGAGTAATGGAGTAATGGAATGATGGAGTTTGTTAGAACAGCACTCCAACAATCCAATACTCCATCACTCCATCACCCAATCAATCCACCACTCCCTTTATCCTGAAACTGCTGAAGTGGAAACCATGAATCCAACCTTTCAACGACTCGAAGCGCGATTAAGCGAAAGCTTGAAAGCGTGGCAACGCAGCCAGTGGCAGCGTGGATTGAGCCTTGCGCTTGCCGGTTTTCTGGTGCTCGCCGCCTTTGTGTATCTCATCGAACCGAAATGGCCGCTGCTGTGGTGGAGTGTGCTGGCCCTTGGCGGATGCGCGTGGTTGCTGCTGCTGGTCAAATACCTTGTGCGACCATTGTTGCGGCAACCAACGTTGCAACAAGTGGCGCGCTATTTTGAAGAGCGCCATCCCGAGCTGGAAGATCGTTTAGTCACGGCATTGGAAGTTGCGCAAAAAGAGCCGAGCCGCGTTGATCGCAAAATGTTGGAGCGTTTGTTTCGCGACGCGGCGCAGCACACGCAGCAGATCGATTTTGCCCAACAACTTCGTCCGCAGCTTGCGCAATTCTGGCGCGTGCTGTTGTATGCCGCGGCCGCGCTCATCGTGATCGGCGTCTTCGGTTTTTCGGGTCTGTTTCGCACGCGCTTGGCGAGTTACTTCACGGAGCAGCCGCCAGCTTTGAGTCTGAAAAAAGATTTTCAAGTGCAGCCCGGCAATGCGCACGTTGCGCGCGGCGCCACCGTGGAGGTCCTTGCCGAATCTCCCGAAGCCTCCGCGAGCGAAGCGACGATCTATATCGCGAAGCCCGGCGGCGAATGGCAAGCGGCAACGATGAGCTTGACGACACAGCCCGGCAAGTTTACGCATCACATCTTTGAAGTACGCGACACGACGCGTTATTACGTGCGCCTCGGCAGCGCGCTCTCTGAAATTTTTGCCCTGGTGCCGCTCGAGGCCCCGGACGTTAAACAACTACGCGTCACCTATCGCTATCCCCAAAAGATCGGCTTAGCCACGCGCCGCGAGGAAACCACGGGCGATATTTACGCGCCCATCGGTACCGCGATTGATTTGGAAGCTATTGCCACGCAAGCGGTGACCAAAGCCGAATGGCGATTGGGCGAGGCGGAGTTTCAAACGATGACGCTGCTGGCCGATACGCTTGCACGCGTGAGTTTTAAAATTGAACAAGACGGCTATTATGTTTTGCGTTTGACGAACCGCGACGGCTTGAGCAACTCGCCCGTGGAATACTTTATTCACGCCACGCCGGATGAAGCGCCGCAAGTGACGATCGTGCAGCCCGGCCGCGATCTGCGCCCGACGATGTTGGAAGAAGTGCCGATCACGGTTGCCGTGTTCGAAGATTACGGCTTGCAAGCGTTGACATTGATCACCGCGCAGAACAACGGCGCGGAGGCGCGGCATGATCTGGCGCCCGCCATGACCCGCACGCGCAGCGCCAATGCCGCACGCGCGGAATTTCGCAGCGAGAAGTTGATCTACCTCGAAGATTTGGGCATGAAGCCCGGCGATTTTATTTCTTATTATATCGAAGCGCAAGACGCGCAGCAGATAGTCACTACGGACTTGTACTTTCTCGAAGTGCGGCCCTTCGCAGAAGAGTTTTACCGCGCGCTGAGTCAAGGCGAGGGCAGCGGGGAAAATGCCGGCGGGCTTTCGTTGACGCAAAAAGAAATCATCACCGCAACGTGGCGGCTGGAACAGAGCCGGAGCAAAATTTCCCCGGAAGAATTGCGCACCAGCAGCAATGCGATTGCCGAGATGCAAGAGGCGCTGCGCGAGTCGATCGTGAACATGGCGGAGAACGCGCGCCTGCGCGGCAATATTGCCGGCGAGGGCGATTCCGGCGCTTTGGTGCAATATCTCGAACAAGCCGCGCAAGCCATGGCGGAAGCCGTGCCCGTGCTGGAAAGCGCAAAACCCGGCGCCGCGCTTGCGCCCGAACGCCGCGCGTATCATTTTTTATTGCAAGCCGACGCCGAGATTCGGCGGCGTGAAATTACGCAAGGCGGAAGCGGCGCTGCTTCCGCGGCGCAGTTGCAAAGCCAGGAAGATCTCGCGCGCTTGTTCAAAGAAGAGCTGGACAAGCTGCAATCAAAGTATGAAACGCTGCAGAACAAGCAACAGCAGCAAAGCGAGGCGCAGCGCAATGAAGCGCAAGAAAAAGTGCGCGAGTTGGCGCAACGGCAGGAGCGTTTGGTTGATCTCAATCGCCAGCTCGCGCGCGAGCAACAGCCGCCGGAAGAGCGCCGCCGGCAATTGCAACGTTTGCAGCGGGAACAAGAGCAGATTCAACGCGAGCTGCAAAATCTTTCGCGGCAAATGCAGCAAAGGAGTCAGGACCAAACCAGCCCCGGCAATTCGTCCGCGCAACAGTTGACGGAGAATTTGCAAGGAGCCGCGCAAGACTTGCAGCGCGCACAAGATGAATTACGGCGCAACAATCCCGGCCAAGCCGCCGCGGAAGGCAATCGCGCCGTGGAGCGCTTGCAGGATTTAGAAGAACAATTGCAGCAGCGCCAAACCGCCTCGCTGCGCGAAAATCTTTCGGATTTAAGCGAAGAGTTTGATGAGCTAGCCGAACAACAAAATGAACTGCAACGCGCGGTGGAGAAGACCGCGAATGGCGCAGATGCTAGCGCGCGCCAAAGCCTGCAAGAAAAGCAAGCGGACCTGCGTCGGCGAAGCGCGCGCGCGCTGGAACAATTGCAGCAAACGCAGACTCTCCCTTCCAAACGGAACAATTCCGAAGAGGAGAGCGCCAAGCGGGAGTTGCGCAAACTCGCGAGCGAACTTGACCGGCGCGGCATTCCGCAACGCATGGCGCAGGCTGAGCAAGCGTTGGAGCAAAAGCAATTTGAGCGCGCGCAACGCGAACAAGCGGAAGCCGCGCAGAGTTTGCGGCGCGCCGCCTCCGGCTTGAAAGAAAGCCTGACGCAACTCGTGGAATCGCCGGAAGAAAAACTAGATCTGGCTTTGAATGAAACGCAACGGCTGCGGCAAAATCTGGAAGAAACGCTGCAGCGCGCGCAAGAGGGGAGTGAGCAAAATGAAGGGCCGCAACAATCTTCCGGCCTTGCTCCGGCCGGCGGGCAACAGTCTTCCAATGCGCCCAACAATGCGAAGGGCACGCCACAAGGTGATGCGCCTTCTGCGGAAAAATTAAACCCGGATAAAATGGATTGGGGGAACGAGCGCATGTGGGAAAATCTGCGGCAGCTTGAAAAACTGCGCCCGCTCGTAGAAAGCGACAGCACGCTTGCGCGTGAGTACAATAAAATGCTGGACGGTTTTCGCGGCACGCTGCGCTCATTTCGCGGCGGGGAAGTGCAGCGGCTCAACAACATTGAGAACGCATTGCTCAATCCTTTACGTCGCTTCGAGGCCGAGTTGGCGACGCGCGTGGCCGTGTTGCAACAACAAGAGCGGCTGCTCAACGTGCGCGATGAGCGCGTGCCGCCGCAGTATCGCGAAATGGTCGAGGCCTATTTCAAGAAGCTCGCGCAAGGCAAGCAGCAGAATTGAAAATTCTAAATTGTAAATTTGGAATTGAAAACTTTTAGCGCCTCCTCTCAATGCAAACGAGCCTTGCGCAAAAAAATCAAAAGCGCACGCAAAGACGCGAAGGCGCAGAGAAGCCGCAAAGCTTTTCTTTGCGGAACCTTTGCGGCTCTGCGTCTTTGCGTGAGCTTTAGGCTTTCATAAACTAGATTCTCTATGCTCGACTTTCTGATCAAATACAGCCCGGTGGTTTATGAACAAGGGCAATGGTTTTTGCGCTATCAGCCCTCGGCGTTGATCACGTTTACGCTGCTGGTGCTCCTCGCGCTTTTTTTGTTCGGCTATCGGCGCACGGCTTCGCCCTTGCCGCGCAAATGGCATGCGCTCTTGCTGGGCTTGAGATTGTTAAGCCTCGGCGTATTGTTCCTTTGCTTCATGGAACCCACGCTTTCGGTTTCCACGGTGGTCTCGCAAAAAAGCGCGGTGCTCGTGCTCGTCGACGATTCCGAAAGCATGACTATACCCGATGCGCCGGAGCGGCAAACACGTACGCTGCAAGTGCGCGAGTGGCTCGGCAATGCGGCGCAGAGCGGAACGATTTTACAACGTCTGCAACAAAATTTCCGCGTGGAGACTTTTCGTTTCAGCCGCAACGTGGAGCCGCTGCACAGCACGAACGACTTGCGCGCGCAAGGCAAGAGCACGAACCTAAGCCAGGCGTTGGAGTTTGCAGCGCGACGAGCGCAGCAGAGCGCGCTTTCCGGAGTCGTGCTCATTACGGATGGCGCGGCCTCCTCGGGCGCCGATCCTTTGCAAACCGCGCGCGCGTTGGTCGCGGCGCAAGTGCCGCTCTTCACCGTGGGCGTGGGCACCAAGCTCGCGAACGACGTGCAGATTGCGAAAGTGAATGCCGCGCCCGCGGTTTTGGAAAACGCGATGGTGGAAATCAATGCGCTCATCCAAACGCGCGGGCACGACGGCGCGAGCGCGAACTTGGAACTGCGTGAAGGCAGCACCGTGGTGCAGCGGCAAGCCGTAACCTTGCGCGAGCCGAGCACGCGCGTGACGATGCAATTTGCCCCGCCGCGTTCCGGCTATGCGCAATACACGCTGGCGCTGCCGCCGCAGCCGCGGGAACTAGTGGCTAGCAACAATCAAAAAAGTTTTTTGATCAACAACCGCACGCGCGCTGCGCGTATTCTTTATGTTGAAGAGTTGCACCCGTGGGAATTTAAGTTTATCTCGCGCGCTTTAGAAGGCGATGCGGCCACGCAACTCACCGCGCTGTTGAAAACCGGCCCGGAAAAATTTTATCGCCTCGGTTTGCGTGATCCGAGCGAACTGGCGAAAGGTTTTCCGCGGCAGCGCGCGGAGTTGTTCGGCTATCACGCGATCGTATTGGGCAGCATGCCCGCGGCTTTTTTTTCAAAAGAACAATTGCAGCTTGTGCATGATTTTGTGGCGGAACGCGGCGGCGGGTTTATGATGCTAGGCGGCATGAAAGCATTCGCCCAAGGCGGCTATCACGACACGCCGCTGGCCGCGCTGTTGCCCGTGGAATTGCCAGCGCTTGCCAAAACCGATGGCCGCGCCATTCCGCCGCAATTCAACGAAGAGTTTCGCTTCACGCCCACCGCGGAATATCTTGCGATGCCGCTGTTACAAATGGATCCCGATCCTTTCACGAATGCGCAACTGTGGGACAAGCTGCCGCTGTTGCAAGGCTATAATCCTCTCGGTCCGGCAAAACCCGGCGCGACCATTCTCGCCGTGCATCCTTTGCATCGCACGGAATCGCCGCGCATCATCATGGCTACGCAACGTTATGGCCGCGGCCGAACCGCGGCGCTGGCCACGAGCACAACGTGGCGCTGGCAAATGCACCGCGATCATCGCGACATGACGCACGAACGTTTTTGGCGGCAACTCATGCGTTGGCTGAGCGCGCAATCGCCCGATCCCGTAACGATTGAAATGGAGCGTGAAAGTTATTCGCCCGGTGAAAACCTCATGCTGCATCTCGAAGTGCGCGACAGCACGTTCGTGCCGCACAAGAATGCGAACGTCACAGTGAAGATCACCTCGCCGGAGGGGCAAGCGGCCTCGCTCTTTGCGAGCGCGGATTTGACCGCGGAGCGCACGGGAGATTTGGCGAAATATGTGGCGAGTTATGAGGCGGGAGTCGAGGGGCTATATCAAGTCGAAGTGCTCGCGCATGACAAGCAGGGACATTTTCTCGGCAAAGCGGAGTCGGCATTTTTTGTGGAGCCTTCGCAGGCGGAGCTGGCCAATGCGGATTTGCAAGCGCCGGTGTTGCAGCGCCTCGCGGAGATTACCAACGGCAGATACTTTCACGTGAGCGAGGCCGAGGCCTTGCCCGATGCCATTAAAGTCGCGCGCAGTTCTTTTTCAAAACTCACCGAACATGATTTGTGGGATGCGCCCATTTTCTTTTTCGTGATTGTGTTGTTGCTCGGCTTAGAATGGTTCGTGCGGAGGGCGAAGGGGTTGTCGTGAGATCACGCCTTGCCGAGTATGGTGGGATAAACTTGAAAAGCCCCTCCCGTGTTTGATCGAAACACGTTGAAGTGAATATCAAAAGCAAACACATCATTTATTCCCAAGCGTTCCAGCATAGCGAAGCTAGTGCAATCAACCAAGCTGAAATCTTGGTCTTCGTAGATTGTAAAAATTTCCCACGCGCGTTCGACGTCCGCATCGGCCACAAGTTCCAACGAGACAACATTCCCACGCATGGTCTCCCAATATTTTCTAACAGCGGCCTTTCCCAGCTTGTGATGAATCAGCGACCAGGTTTCGACAAAGACATACTCCGAAGTCCAAAACCGTCCTCGCCGATAATTGTTGAGATAGTATGCCTTCGCTTTTTCGTGATGCTGATCGCGAATATCTGCTAGAGCATAAAAAGCGCTGGTGTCAACGAAGATTCTCATTTGCTAACGCTTCTCCCAAGTAATGGTCGTGGCGCTCCGAGATATCGGTCGCACCGCTATCTCCTAATCCAATTAGCGACGTGTGATCTAACGGTTTTATTTTTTTTAAGAGTGACCGTTCTTCAAAATATCGCTGAATGAGGTCTTGCAACAACTCACCGATCGAAAGTTGCCGTTTTTGAGATTCCTCTGCCAGCGCTTGAAACTGTACGGGGTCAAGCTGAACTTGAGTTGAGATCGTATCCATAACTCGCCTCTTCAAAATTGTTTTAAAACAACGCCACGGTCTTATACCTCTTCTTCCCCGCGCGCAAGAGCAGATGATTGTTCTCGAAATCTTCGAGCGTCACGCGCTCTTCGATTGACTCGATGCGGCGGCGATTGATATAGCCTCCGCCCTGCTCGATCACGCGGCGCGCCTCGCTCTTCGTGCGCGCCAAACCCGCGGCGTGGAAGAGATCGATCACGCGCATGCCTTCTTTAAAATTCGCCGCGGGCATTTTCACGGTGTTTTCTTCGGAAGCGCCGGCGACCTCTCCAAACAATTCATGTGCGGCATGTTTCGCTTTCTCCGCCTCCTCTGTGCCATGCACAATACTCGTCACTTCAAACGCGAGCGCTTCCTTCGCCGCGCGCAACTCTGCGCCTTCGAACTTTTTATATGACTCAATCTCCTCCAACGGCAAGAACGTGTAGAGATAAAGCAGCTTCACCACGTCGCGATCATCGACGTTGATCCAGTATTGATAAAAATCATACGCACTCACACGCGCGCTATCGAGCCAGAGCGCACCCTTCGCGGTCTTGCCCATTTTCTGTCCGCTCGCGGTGGTGAGCAAAGGCGTCGTGAGCGCAAACACTTCCTTGCCTTCGATGCGACGCACCAACTCCACACCTGCGAGAATATTGCCCCATTGATCATTCCCCCCCATTTGCAAACAGCAGCCGTGACGGCGATGCAGAATTAAAAAGTCGTAAGC
>CAYNDW010000300.1:0-7522 GCA_964395375.1 uncultured Cytophagia bacterium | reverse complement strand
CTGCTTCTTCTGAATTAAAAAATGCCACTCGCCGCTTTCGCCTTTGCGCAGTGCGAGCAAAGGGTTTTGCGTTTGTTTGGCCCACGCGGTCACGTCCAATTCCGAGCCGGGGTCGGTGCTAATCATTTCCAAAATTTTTCCGGCTTCCAATTCTCTGAGAGCCTTCGTGGTTTTGACCAGCGGCATGGGACATTTCAAACCGGAGCAGTCGAGAGTTTTGTCGGGGAGGTATTCTGGCATGAAGGACTCCTAGTGAAATACCCTTACAAAGGTTTTAAACCCGAGCAAGGGTGCGTTCAAAGTTGCTCAATGCTCCAATGGTTGAAAGCCGTGGCCCAATACTTCTTGCGCGGGCATGACGATGACGAAGGCAGTGGGGTCTTCGTGGCGCACGGTGGCTTTGAGCGCTTTGACTTCATTCACCGTGGTCGCGACCACGAGCACTTCGCGCTCTTGTTGCGCGTGCATGCCCTGGCCGTGCAGGCCCGTGACGCCGCGTTTAAGGTCGGTCATGATCCGTTGCGCCACGGCTTGCGGCTGCGCGGAAATGATGATGCACAACAATTGTTGCCGCCGCCTTTTCCAAATGCGCGCAAAGTCGCGGCGCTGCGCCGCACCTTTCGCCGAAGCGTCTTTGACTTCCAACGCATGCCAAATTTTGCTGAGAAACGGAATCTCTCCCGAGCGCGGCAAGACTTCACCCGAGGCTTGTTGTAGGCCAGCAGTGCCGAGGCCGATGATGAAGAGGACGCCGTTGAAGGAGAGGCCGGCTATAAAAATGGTCCAACCGGAAAGCGGGCCGAGGGCCAAGCGGTGAATGAACTCGTCGAAGGAATAAGTGGGCAGCGGATGGAGCACGCATTTCAGCATCCACGCCAAGCCGAGCACGAGAAAAATCCACATGTAGTTGCGGCGAAAGCGGCGGCCAAACGCTTCCCACATGCTGATGGGAAACTCCGGCGATTGCAACGAGTCGGAAAGGTCTTCGGCCCAATTGGGGCGCGGCGCAAAGGGCGGCACGAGCATGTTGCCGAAGAAATCCGTTTCCATCATGCGCGTGCGATTCGCCCATAGCTCATAATAACGATAACGCCGCGCTTCGATCCACAAAAAAATGGTAACGAGCAGCGTGTTGAGGATGATGGCGGCATAATGATGCGTGGGATCGGAGAGCGAAAAGGAGATGGCCGCGCCCGCGGTGATCACGGCCCAGTTGGTGGTGTTGTCGAGGCGTTGCCGCCATACGTTCGAGCGTTGAATTTCGGCGCGATAGTAATGCACCATCGCGGTGTTAAATTCCGCGGGCCGCATTTCATAGCCGCGAAAGGTCCACACCGGCTCGGTCGCGTCGTTGCCATTGGCGGAAGTTGCAGCGGTGAATTTGTCGTGTTGTGTCATCTTGCTCCCTCGTAAGGTTTTTATTGCGGGGCAAGATAGGCACGCGTGAGCTTATTTGCAATCGGTGATTGTGCGGGGCTGAGGGCGAAGAGCCTGGCGCAGATAGATGGAGGCTTGAGAAGCGAGGGTTGACGACAGAGAATTGCGCGTCATGATTCTCTATTCTCAAGCTTCGATCCTCAAGCTTCGAGACGCGCTTGATCGACACGAGCTTGCGCTGCGCGCTGTGCTTGAGGATTGAGAATCGAGGAGGGAGAATGGCGTTCCACGATTCTCCAGCCTCAATCTTCGATCTTCAAAAAATCACTTCATCAACACGAGCTTCCTCTGCGCGGTGAGTTCGAGGATTGAGGATTGAGAATCGAGGAGGGAGAATGGCGTTCCACGATTCTCCAGCCTCAATCTTCGAAACTTGTTTCATGAACATGCGCTTTCGCCGCGCGGTAAAAAAACTCCGGAGGAGTGCCATGTTTAGTTCTACTTCAACAGATTTCATTTTCTGCCCGCGAATCGCACGAATGACGCGAAAAAAGCATTCGTGTGTTTCGCGTCATTCGTGGGCACGGTTTTTAATCTGCCGAAGTAGAATTAGAGCTAGCCGATGCAAAAGCCTTCGGAACTCCGGAGGAGTGAAGTGTTTTTTGTGTGCTGAACAGAGGCGAGGCCTCGAAATGCGAACCTTGCTCACATGCCACTCCTACGGAGTTCGAGGAAGATGCTCGCACCGCAATGCTATAAACATTTCATCCCTACGGGATTGCGCCTGCGCGCATGGAGCAAAGAGCATAGCGCTTAGAGCAGAGGGCAAAGCGGCGATACGCTTTGCGCCAAGCTCCAAGCACTCTGCGAAATCACTTCATCAACACGAGCTTGCGCTGCGTGCGCATAGTGCAAAGAGCATAGGGCTGAGGGCGCAATGCTTCCCTCTGCACTAGGCTCTCTGCCCTCAGCGAAATCACTTCATCAACACGAGCTTGCGCTGCGCGGTAAACTCGCCCGCTTTGATCACATACAAATACACGCCGCTGGCCACACGTTCGCCGCGCTCGCTCGTGGCATCCCACGTGAGATTGTGTTGGCCCGCGTTCATCTCGCCCGCGATGAGCCTCTTTACCAATTGCCCATTCGTGTTGTAAATCGCCAAGCTCACTTCACCCGCTTCCGGCAAGGCAAAACTGATCGTCGTCGTTGGGTTGAAAGGATTGGGATAATTCTGCTCCAACTGATAACTGATCACTGGTTGCTCGTTGTTGGTTGCTGGTTGCTCGTCTTCATCAAAAGAAGACTTGGGCAAATTACCAGGGCCGGGCAATGAACCGGGCGAATCGTGATGCAGAAACAAGCAATCATTGCTCACGAGAATCTCTTTGGCGCAAATCGAGCCGCGCAGTTGCGTGTTCTTCACGAGCGTGACGACGGCGTTCGGCGCGTTGAAACTGCCGAGCAAGTAGGCTTCGCGGCCCCAATTGGCTGCGGTGCTTTGCTTGGTGTTGAACGTCACGAGCTTGCTATCTGCTTCGCCATTGGGCAGCAGGCGAATCTCGATTTCATGGCCGAGTTGGAGATTGGTGACCACGTTAATCGTGATCGGATTGCCGCTGGAGAGATCGATCTCGATCGTGCCGTTGTCAATCGTGCTCGCATAACGCAGCTCGTTCATGAAATACTCGCCGCTCGTGAGTTTGAGCGTGCCGCCATTGCTCATCGTCACGATGCCATACGAATCCGGCGCGAGGGTAAGTGAGCCGCCGTTCGGAACGGTTTTATTCAAGCCACCGGCTGAATAACTCAAACTCGGCAACGGTTCGTTCGCCACCGGCCCAATCGTTTTTGTGCCGTTGATCGTGCCGGAATTGCTCACGCTGGTTTGCGATTTCACATCACCGTTGATGGTGTTCTGCTTGTTGATCGTAATCTTGCCCACGGCCGTGAGATTGGAATTGTACGTGCTCGGCTTGCCTTTCTCCACGATGAGCAAACCGTTGGAATGAATATCTCCGGCAGGCATGGATTGCTTCGTGCTCTTGAGTGTGACTTTATTCGCAAGAAAGACGAAAGGCTTGACCGGTGGGGCGACGGTGATATTCACCGTGTCGTTGTCGGAGAGTGGGCCGCCCGAACCCGTGTTGCCCAGATCGTTGGTCACAATCTGAAGGGTTGCCGGTCCGTCGAAGCCTAATGTCGGGGTATAGCTCAACCCGTTCAGAGCCGCGTTGATGTTGCTGATCGTGCCGGTGAAGGTCATGGTGGCATCGGCGGTGCCGTCACCAGTGCTGAACGCGAGGCCGATCGTGCCGGCTAGCGTCAGCGTGCCGTTGGTGGCCGCGAGCGTGACCCGCACCTGAGCCGTGCCGGCGTCCGCGTCGCTGATGCTAATCGCGTTGCCGTTGCCCGAGGAGAAAACGAGTGCCGTGTTTTCATTCGTGGTCTGCGCGCCGGGTACCGTGTTGACCGGAGCGGTGTTAGGCGCCACATCCTCATTGGTAATCGTGCCGAGGCCCTGGCCGTCGTTCAAATATGCGCCGATCACATTGGTGACATTGACGAAGAACGTCTCATCCGGCTCAACCGTGAGGTCGCCATTGACCGTCACACTAATCATTTTGATCGAGTTACCTGCCGCGATTGATTGGCCTGTGAGTGCGAGCGCAACGTAGTCATTGTCTTCGGTTGCAGGATCGTCGTCCTGCGCCGTGCCGTCAGCAGTGGCGAGGTCGAACGTCACGCCGCCGGCGTCCGCAGCTTGGGTGAGGCTCACCGTGAATTGAAAAGAGGTAGTGCTTGCATTGCCCTCGTTCATGGTGACATTGTCGATGTTCAATTCCGTAAAGCTGCACAGAAAGTTCGGTCCAAAAATCCCTTGGGCTAGGCCGGCATTCACATTCGGAAAAGCAAGAGGAGACGTGCCGGGAAAATCAAGAGCAGTTTGGCGGGACTTACCGAATGTAATCGGCGCGGCAAAGGTTTGCGTCGAATTAAAAATGATGTTGTCGCCGCTTTGGGTGGGATAAAGCGCGCCGATCACATAAGTTGTTCCCGCGCTCAACGTCACGGGCGTAATGGCGACATAGCGATAGCCGGAGATCAACGTAGCGCCGGTGCCGCTCGGAATCGTGGTCGAGGTCACCAGCGTTCCGCCGCTGGTCCAAATCGCGATGTCATGTGCGTTCGCCAAGCCATTTCCGCCGGAATCATAAAGACCTAGGCTTGACACGGTGATACTGCCGGAGCCCACGGTAAACGACCAACCGATGGTGGCGTTCGCGGCCGCACCGGCGAAATTGGTGAAAGTTTGCTCTAACGGCGTGTTGGCGGTCTTGATCGCGGGAACGTTATCCGCAGCAGCCAAAGGCAGCGCGCTCGCGAAGGTGAGGAACAGTGCGAGCAGTACTCGCGCTGCGCTTTGCTTGCGTTGTTTGAATTGCATGTTATCGCTCCTTGGTTAAGTGAACTGGTGCTAATACTGCATGGGAATCGTTGCGGGATATGCTTGAAGAGCAAGAATAGAGAATTGCGCTCAGCGACTCTCCATTCTCGATCTTCGATCTTCAATTATCACTTCATCACCACGAGCTTTCGCTGCGCGGTGAGTTCGAGGATTGAGGATCGAGAATGGAAGATGGAGATTTGCGTTCCACGATTCTCCATCATCAATCTTCGAAACTTGCTTCATGAACATGCGCTTTCGCCGCACGGTAAAAAAAACTCCGTAGGAGTGCCATGTTTATAGTTAGCCATTTCAAGAGCCTTCAGAACTCCGGAGGAGTGAAATGTATTGTGCATGAAAACGGAAGCGCATAAATGATCAATCTCCATGTCACTCCTACGGAGTTTGCCGAAAGCGGAGGAATGCATGCTAGAAACATCTCATCCCTACGGGATTGAAAGAGAGTCGGTGCGGCAGATGAATAAAACACAAATAGAGACGAGCCAGTGGTTCGTCTCTACCAATGCTTCACTCTCGTTCCCAAACTCTGTTGGGGAACGCGCTTGGGTTTGAAACTCCGTTTCAAGTTTTCATGCACAAACAGAACAAGTTGGTTGGTGAAGAGAAACAGAGTTTCTCTTGCAAGTGTGTTCCCAAACGGAGTTTGGGAACAAGAAGAAAAAAAATGTAGAGACGAGCCACCGGCTCGTCTCTACCAATGCCATGCCCCATGCGCTCTGCGCTCCGCCCTAGAACCCGCTGGTGCAACCCGCGGTGTTCTTGCTCAGGACGTTGCCGCTGCCGCTCCCGTCATGGAAGATGTCACAGGTCGTGTTGCTCTTCGCCTTGTTCTTCTTGATGGTATTGTTGCTGGCGCCAAACCTAAGAAAGATGCCGTACTGGTTGTTGGCATTGGCCGTATTGTCCGAGCCAATGGTATTGTTGTTTGACGCTAGGATCTCAATGCCATAGGTGTTGTTATTGCACACATTGTCTTTCAACTGATTGCCTGCGCCGGTGTCCTGTAATAGGATGCCTGCTCGACCAAAGAACTTGCAGGTATTGCCGCTGACCACGTTGTCGTCGGAACCGCTCTGTAGCAGAATGCCGATATCTCCTCCCGTGGCGGTGACGGTATTCTCGTCAATAGTATTGTTATCCGAGTCGCTAAGACCCATACCGTTGGTTGCCCCGGAAATCGTGTTCCCTTTTATCGTGCAATTGATGCTGGAAAAAAACACAATGGGAAAGAAACCGCCGGAAAAGGTATTGTCCTCTATCTCAGCACCGGAAACCGCGTTACCGACCACGCTGTTAAAGGAGGTAGCAATGATTTTGAACTTGTGGATCGTGATCCCATTGGCATTCAGGGTAAAACTGCCGTTGAGCGTCACCTTGCCCGAAGCCGTGATCTCAAGATTGGCTTTATCCACCACGACGTCTTCAGTGTAGCTGCCGGATTTCACGTTGATCTTTGTGCCCGCAGCCGCGGCATCGACCGCCTCTTGGATAGTAGCATAATCATCCGGCACAGTGATCTTGGGATTCGACTTCGCCAAGCTGTTGGTGGAACCGGCTTGCGCGAGTCGCGCTTTGTGTTCTGCCACGCGGCGATCAAACTCGGCTTTGATCTTGGTGAGATCGACCGCCGACGCGCTTGGTGAATTGGCCGTAAGGTTTTGCGGCGTGTCATTCGCCTGCGGAGTCGTGGGCTGTTGGTTCTGACTGCAACCCACGAGGGCGGCGAAAGCGAGAACCGAGGAAAAACGCAGAACGGATTTCATCGTGAAACTCCTTCGTTAAATGGTTGTGGTGCGAGGCTGCACGCGCAATGGGCAGCGCGGGTGAATGGTTTGAAATTCTAGATTCGTTTACCTCGTACCGCAACCTTCAGGTTGCGTGGAACCGGCGCACGCGACATGAAGGTCGCGGCACAACAAGAGGTGCGGCCCAAGGTCATGAACAACGTCACAAAGGCGGAACGAGACGGAGCCATACTCGTTGCGAGTAGATTTGTAACTCCCCTCGAGTTGTCATTCTGGAAGAACCTTCCCTCGCGCTGGAAAGAGATTCAAGTACGAGGGAAGTTCCTTTCAGGATGACATTTCAAAGAAGAGCATTGCAAATCAACTCGCAACGAGTATAGAAGATGATGCTGTAAACTGGTGCTGTCAAAAAAGCCTCGCGCATGGAAGAGCGCACAGCCTGAAATGTGGAAGCAAACGAGGTGGGTGAAAAAAGCAGAGATGCCGGAACGCTTAACCAACATACCAACGCCGGGGTATCGTTGCAGATCAAAAAACGCTGGGAAAGATTCAGTCTAGCTCCTCGTGGCGATTGCACTACATACGTCACCTCTCGCCATTCCTGATGCGAGAGAGAAGATGCGATATTTTGATGAATCCGCAAGTAAAATTTTGATCGCAGGAAAGATTTGATTGCGCTTTCCGGTTTTAAAAAAAAAGGCGACTCCGCGTTTGGAATCGCCTTTTTATTTCAACCTGAATTTTGCACGAATGATGCCGCCAACCTCCGCCTGATGCTGTAAGCATCAGGCTAAAAGATGAAAGCGATCTAAAGATCGCTCATCACCCATTGGGTGACAGCCGACTTTAGTCCATACGTGTCAAGCTAAAGAAATGTGCACAACGTATTCCCCCCTTGAGGGGGGTTAGGGGGGTGTTCTTGAGGCCAAAG
>CAYNDW010000299.1:0-7527 GCA_964395375.1 uncultured Cytophagia bacterium | reverse complement strand
TCGGCAGATTAAAAGCCTTGCCCACGAATGACGCGAAACACACGAATGGCTTTTTTCGCGTCATTCGGGTGTTTCGCGGGCAAAAAATGAAATCTGTTGAAGCAGAACGAAGCAGCACACAAAAGGTAAAGATTTTTTCCAACGGATAAAAGCCGCATGCTGTTGGCAAAATAGAAGCCGTTGGCTGTTTTTATCCGGTGGAGTTTTTGTTTGGTCCAGCTCGTCCGGCTTATGAATAAGCGTATCGTCATCACTTCAACACTCGAAGGAGAAGCCTGTGGCTCGCCGTCTTTATCTGCCGGTCTTATTGTGGTGCGGCTTTTTTTGCGCCAATCTGTTTGCGCAAACGTGGCAAACGCTTTCCAATGTTCCCATTCTCACGCGCTACAACGACGTGTATTTCGTGTCGAACCAGCTCGGCTGGATCGTGAACGGCTCCGGCCAAATTTATCGCACGATTGACGGCGGCGCTTCATGGCAGAAACAATTCGACAAAAGCGGCGCGCATTTTCGTTCGATTGGTTTCTTCGACGCGCAACACGGTTGGGCCGGCAATGTCGGGCCGGGCGAGTTCAGCGCGACCGACACGACGACGCTCTATCACACGCAAGACGGCGGGCAAACCTGGCTGCCGAGGAATAATTTTATCGGGCCTAAGCCGCGCGGTTTATGCGGCATGCACGTGGTGAATGATTCGGTGATCTGCGCCGTGGGCCGGGTGCGCGGTCCGGCATTCTTCGCGCGCACGATTGATCGCGGTCAAACCTGGCAGGCGCAAGACCTGAGCGCATATGCCGCGGGCTTGATCGACGTTTTCTTTTTCCATCCCGACACCGGCATTGCCGTGGGCCTCACGAATGTGACGCACAACAATTCCAGCGGCGTGGTTTTATATACCATGGATGGCGGGAAGACCTGGGTGAAGCGGTTTACGACGACGCGCGTGGGCGAATGGTGTTGGAAAATTTCTTTTCCTTCGCGCAAGGTGGGTTATGTTTCACTACAGCGCAACAGCGCTTCGCCGATTTACATTTTAAAAACCACGGATGGCGGCAACACGTGGCAGGAAAAATTATTTTCGAGCAGCTATTACTTCGTGCAAGGCATCGGTTTCGTCGATGAACAAAACGGTTGGATCGGCGGCAACAGTTCGTTCGCTTCTTATCAAACCAAAGACGGCGGCGCGACGTGGCAATCCGCGGGCTTCGGCACGAGCATGAATCGCGTGCGCTTTCTGGGCGATACGCTCGGCTATGCCGTGGGCCGCACGGTTTACAAATACACGAAGACGGCGACGCAGGTTGCGGCCAGTTCGCATGAAACGCCAAACGCATTCGAGCTGGCGCAAAATTATCCGAATCCGGTTTCGGCGCGCGGCTTGACCAATGCGAGCACGACGATTCGTTTTCACTTGCCGAAGCGCAGCACAGTGACGATCAAAGTCTTCGACGTGATTGGGCGCGAGATTACGCAACTCTTGCATGAGTCACGCGAAGCCGGCGAGCAGGTGTTGCAATGGGACGCCGCGGACCGCGAAGGCAATGCGCTGCGGCCGGGAATTTATTTCTACTCCGTGCGCGCGGATGATTTCACGGCGACGCGGAAGATGGTTGTGATGGAGTAAGAGAGGCCAATCAGGGAGGAATATGGGTTCATCCGACTTTTGCGTACACGAGTTGACAACGATGAGAAGGCGCACTACCTTTCCTGAGAGCGAAACCTAGGAAAGGAGTGAGTATGTCGATCACCTTTTTACAACGTTGCTTCGGAATCCCCTCGGGCTATGAGTATACCCGCACAACGTATTCTCGCGGTTGTGTTCGGTTGACGCTTCAAAAGCCGCTCGCGAAATGTGTGTGCGCTGCTTGTAACAGTTCGAAGGTTCGCCCGCGTGGTACCATCACACGCGTTCTCCAGACGGTTCCGCTCGGCAAAAAGAAAGTCGAAATCGAGGTGATTATCAACCGGCTCGACTGCCAAGCCTGCGGGGTTATTCGCCAAGAGCATTTGAGTTTTGCCGATGAGCGCAGAAGCTATACGCATGCGTTCGAACGCTATGTGATCGAACTCTCCAAACGCACGACGATTAAAGATGTCGCGATCTATGCGCAAACGAGTTGGGACATTGTCAAAGACATTCAAAAACGCCGCCTCACGCGCAAGTTCGCCAAGCCGCGACTCAAACATCTGAAGTATCTCGCGATTGATGAAATCCATATTGGTCATGGACGCCAGTTTTTGACGATCGTCATGGATTTGATCGAAGGCGTGATCGTGTATGTGGGTGACGGCAAAAGCGCGGAAAGTCTCGCTCCTTTTTGGGTGCGGCTGCGTCGCTTCAAAGCCAACATTCGTGCGGTGACGATGGACATGTCGCCGGCCTATCTCTCGGCGGTGACAACGAATTTGCCGCACGCCGAAGTTGTGTACGATCATTTTCATGTCGTGAAGCTGTTCAATGAAAAACTCAGCGACCTGCGGCGCGACTTATACCGCGAACTCAAAGATGCCAGCCACAAAGCGGTATTGAAAGGCACGCGTTGGTTATTGCTCAAGAATCCCGAAAATTTAGATGCGAGCAAGAATGAGAAAGAACGTTTGGAAGAAGCCTTGCGCCTCAATCAGCCCCTCGCCGTCGCTTATTATTTGAAGGAAGACTTGCGCCAAATTTGGCAGCAGGCCAACAAGAAAGAGGCCACACGAGTTCTCAATGATTGGATCGCGCGCGCACGAGCCTCCGGCATTCAAGTGCTCAAAAAATTCGCTAATCTGTTGGCGAGTCTGCGCAGTGGGATCTTGGCCTATTACTCACACTTCCTTTCCAGCGGGCGGATGGAAGGCACCAACAACAAAATCAGAACGCTCATCAAACAAGCGTACGGGTTTCGTGACCACGAGTTCTTCAAACTCAAAATCTATGCGCTGCATGAAACCAAGTACGCTTTAGTCGGATGAACCATAATTCATATGTCGCACGTAGTATAAAACCTCGCATGCAAACGAACACTTCACTCACAGCCAGCCAACGCATCGTGCAAGTCTGCCTCTTTTTCGTGAGCGCGATTGCACTGTTCGGTGGCGCGCTGCAAATGTATCTCGGCGAGCCGGAAACCACGCCGCGCTTGGACAACGTGCATCGCTTCATGGCGGGCGTGTATTTGGGCACGGGATTCATTGGCCTGTGGGCTGGTGCGACGATTCGTCAACAAAGCACGCTGGTTTATCTCATCGCGCTGTGCGTTTTTTTCGCAGGCATTGGACGGCTCGTGTCAATTAGTAGAGTTGGTTTGCCCGAGCCGAGCGTTGTGTGGTTGGCCTACTTGATTCCCGAATTGCTCGTGCCGTGCATTATGGTTGTCGCTCAGATCATCACAAATAAAAATGCCGCTGCAGCCAAAGCGCGTGTAGCTTAGCTTGTCATGATGAATCACCAAGAAGTCGGGCGTTTTTGGAATGCCAACGCCGAAGCGTGGACACAACTCGCGCGTGCAGGCTATGATGTCTATCGCGATCATCTCAACACGCCCGCGTTCTTTGACCTGTTGCCGGAAGTGGCCGGCCTTTCGGGTTTGGATATCGGTTGCGGCGAAGGCCACAACACGAGATTGCTCGCGAAACGCGGCGTAAAGATCACGGCGATTGACATTGCCGAGACTTTCATTGCACACGCGCAACGCGCCGAAGAACAAGAGCCGCTGGGCATCGAGTATCGTATTGCCAGCGCCGTTGCTCTTCCCTTTGCCGCAGCAAGCTTCGACTTCGCCACGGCGTTCATGAGTTTGATGGACATTCCAGAAACAGAGCAAGCGCTTGCCGAAGCGCATCGTGTGTTAAAACCCGGCGGCTTTTTGCAATTCTCGATCACGCATCCGTGTTTCGATACGCCGCATCGCAAAAATCTGCGCGATGCAACAGGTTTGACCTACGCCATTGAAGTGGGCGATTACTTTCGCAATCTCAATGGTGACATCGAAGAATGGATTTTCGGCTCTGCGCCGTCCGAAGTAAAGCAAGCTTTGCCCAAATTTAAAATCCCGCGCTTTACACGCACGATGAGTCAATGGCTCAATCTCTTGCTCGACACCGGCTTCGTGTTGGAGCGCATGGCAGAGCCGAGGCCGAGCGATGAAACTGTGCGGCAGCACCCGTATTTGCAAGATGCGCAAGTCGTGGCGTACTTTCTCCATCTGCGCGTGCGCAAACCGAATTTGAAGTGAGGAATGCGAATCATGAGTCTAACCGACCTGCAAAACCGCCTGCTCGGAGAATGGACCGGCACGAACCTGCTGCGCCTCAGTTGGCTAACGCCGTCGGATTTTCATTCGCCTGCGACAATGAAGGTCGCGCGTGTGGCGAACGGTAAATTTCTCGCGTTCACGTACACGTGGAGCCATGAAAACGTCGCGCACGAAGGCTACATTTTAGCCGGATATGATGAGAAGCAAAAAGTCGCAACCGCAGCGTGGGTTGACTCGTGGCATCAAAGCAGCAAAGTTTTGTCGTGTGAAGGCACGATTGACGAGCACGGCGTGATTTCTCTGAAGGGATTCTACTCCGCCCCGCCTGGCCCGAATTGGGGTTGGCGCATCGTGATCACGCCGAAATCCGACAACGAGTTGCAGCTCGTCATGATCAACTGCTCGCCGGAAGGCGTGGAGGATTTGGCAGTGCAGGCGGATTATACGCGTACGGTATGACAGAATCTCAATACTCACAAATGAAGCAAAGTGACAATGTATGGAAATATCCAAAGAGTATGATTCACTTCGTCAAGAGGCTCTACAGTGGCAGGCACGACGATTCAATATAGTTGGAGGTAGTGTCGTGGGCGTAACAGGCTATATGGGGTGGATCGTTAATTCACCAGATAAATGGTCTTGGGACATCGCCGCTATCCTGCCTATCCTCCTTATTTGTGCTTCCTATATGATTTGGTTATGCAGTCGCTTCACCATATTAATAGGTGCCTATCTCGAAGTGTTTCACGAAAGTCTTTGGCAAAAGAGAAATAGAGCATTTCGGCAAGAAGTCAGGGTGCATGGCTTAAACATGGCTTTTGCCTTTTTATATTTCGGGCTTGGCATCGTATCAGTTTTCATTTTATATCTCGTCTGCTCAAAACCGATAACAATAGTTGGATTGAGCACATTTTCAACGATATTTGTCGTATTCACTTTCATGCTGTACGTTTTAGCATTTCGATCATACCCGAGAGATAATTATTATTTTCACTGGCACAAGATCAAGGAAAAAGAAGATCAATCACAAAAGTCCGAGTTTTTTGCATAGATAGACACTTCTTAAACTAACACGAGTAAAAGGCATTCGTAAATTTTTACTTTATGAAAATAAAATTCTTCAAAACCCCCTCGGACTGGCGCAAGTGGCTTGAGCGCAATCACGACAAAGCCGAAGAGTTTTGGGTGGGATTTTATAAGAAGGATTCGGGCAAGCCGAGCATCACGTGGCCGGAGTCGGTGGATGGCGCGTTGTGTTTCGGTTGGATCGACGGTCTGCGCAAGAGCATTGACGACATCAGCTACATGATCCGCTTCACGCCGCGCAGGCCGAGCAGCATTTGGAGCGCGATCAATCTCAAGCGCGTCGAAGAACTCACGAAGCTGGGATTGATGCACGAGTCGGGTCTCAAAGTTTTTCAAGCGCGCGACCCGAAGAAGGCGGGACAATATTCTTTCGAGCAAGAAAAGCCGCAACAGCTTGATGAAGCATATGAAAAGAAACTGCGCGCGAACAAGAGAGCGTGGAAATTTTTTCAAGCGCAGCCGCCGTGGTATCAAAGAACGAGTAGCTTTTGGGTGATGAGCGCGAAGCAGGAAGAGACGCGATTGCGGCGATTGGCAATCTTGATCGACGACTCCGCGCACGAGCGCAGCATCGCGCCGCTGCAACGGCCGGCGAAGCGAGGAGAGAAGATCGATGATTGAGGATCGAGAATAGAAGATTTTGTAGATCGTTTGCTGCACACAATTTTGTTTGAATGAGCGCTTCCCCTCAAATGTCATTCTGGAAGAACCTTCCCTCGCACTCGGCACAGATCTTAGAACTAGATTTGATCCGAGTGCTAAAAAGGATTCCTACTGAATGACATTTAAAAGAGAGGTGCACGAGAAGAATATCAACTGATCATGAAATAACGAGAACCAAATGGCAACTGCTGTCTTCAAACCTTTCGAGCATCAAGTCGCGGAGCCGCATGAGATTCCCAAGCGCCACTATCTGAACGCGGGCTTCAGCGCGAAATCGTGGCTGCTCACCGTGGATCACAAGCGCATCGCGATTCTGTATCTCATCTCCGTCACGTTTTTCTTTTTGATCGGCGGCCTCTTCGCGGTGATCATCCGCATGGAATTGCTCACGCCCGCGGGCGACATGATGCAATCCGAAACCTACAATAAGATGTTCACGATGCACGGCGTGATGATGGTGTTCTTCTTCCTCATCCCCGCGATCCCTGCGATATTGGGCAACTTCCTCGTGCCCATCATGATCGGCGCGAAGGACCTCGCATTTCCGCGCATTAATTTGCTGAGTTGGTATGTTTATATCGTCGGCGGTTTGTTCACGTTTAGCGCGATCCTCTTGGGCGGCGTCGACACCGGCTGGACGTTTTACACGCCGTATAGCAGCACGTATTCCAACACGAACGTCGTGCTCACCGCGCTTGGCGTGTTCATCACCGGCTTTTCATCAATCCTCACCGGCTTGAACTTCATCGTCACCATTCACAAAATGCGCGCGCCCGGCGCGACGTGGTTTCGTTTGCCGCTGTTCATTTGGGCGCATTATGCCACGAGCTTGATTCAAGTTCTCGGCACGCCGGTGGTCACTGCCGCAATCTTTCTCGTAGCGCTCGAGCGCGTGTTTCACATCGGCTTCTTCGATCCGCGCCTCGGCGGCGATCCGATTCTCTTTCAACATCTCTTTTGGTTCTATTCGCACCCGGCGGTATATATCATGATTCTGCCGGCGATGGGCGTGATCAGCGAGATCATCACGTGCTTCTCGCGCAAGAAAATTTTCGGTTATGAGTTCATCGCGTTTTCAAGCGTGGCGATTGCAGTGCTCGGCTTTCTCGTGTGGGGCCATCACATGTTTACGACGGGCCAGTCGCTGTACGCGGGCATGGTCTTCTCCGTGCTCAGTTTTCTCGTCGCGATTCCTTCTGCCATAAAAGTTTTTAATTGGACCGCGACGTTGTACAAAGGCTCGGTATCGTATCAAGCACCGATGTTGTATGCCATCGGCTTTCTCGGCTTGTTCACGATTGGCGGCCTCACCGGATTGTTTCTCTCGACGCTCGCAGTCGATGTGCATTTGCATGACACGTACTTTATTGTTGCGCACTTTCATTATATCATGGTCGGCGGAACGATCATGGCGTATCTCGGCGGCATTCATTTTTGGTGGCCGAAGATGACGGGCAGATTATATCCCGAAGGGTGGGCGCGATTTGCGGCGCTGGTCGTGTTCGTGGGTTTCAACCTGACGTTCTTTCCGCAGTTCGTG
>CAYNDW010000298.1:4464-7535 GCA_964395375.1 uncultured Cytophagia bacterium | reverse complement strand
AAGTGCCGCTCTTCTTCGGCATTGATAAAGCGCTCAAGAAAATTTTGGCGCCTCCATCTCAAACCGCATCAAGTAATTCCCACCTTGAGGGGGGCCAGGGGGGTGTCGCCCAGCATCATAACAAAGCCAACCGCATTTCGCACGAAACTGCAAACTCGTATGATCGACTTGAGAATGATCATCATGCAAAGAACACCCCCCTTAATCCCCCCTCAAGGGGGGACTTCATCGAAAATTCCCCCCTTGAGGGGGGCCAGGGGGGTGTTGCTCATTTTTATAATGAAGCACAAAAATACTTCGACCTCTCCAGTCAACTCAAAGGCTCGAACACCTTCAGTATTAGCCCGCGCCGCACGGCGGATCATAGCACGTGGCTCGCGGTCAACTCGCATCAACCGTGGGACGGCCCGGTCGCGTGGTATGAAGCGCATCTGCATAGCGAGCAAGGTTGGAACATGGTGGGCGGACTCTTGCCCGGCGCGCCGATTGTGCTGCACGGTCACAACCCTCAACTCGGTTGGGCGCACACGGTAAATTTTCCCGATCTCTTCGACGTGTATGAATTGGAAATCAATCCGCGCAATCCGAAGCAATATCGCTTCGACAACGAGTGGCGCGATCTCGAAGTACGCGAGGCGCCAATTGCAGTGAAGCTGCTTGGGCCAATCAAGTGGACGTTCAAGCGCGAAGTGCTCTGGTCCGTTCATGGCCCGGCCATGCGTGGGCCGGCCGGAACATTTGCCTTGCGCCTCGCCGGCTTCGGCGAGGTGCGCCACATCGAGCAATGGTATCGCATGAACAAAGCGCGCAACTTTGACGAGTGGACGAACGCCATGCGCCTCAACGCGCTGCCCATGTTCAACACCGGCTATGCCGACAGCGCGGGAAATATTTTTTATCTCTACAACGGGCGTATTCCGCAACGCGCGCCGGGCTATGATTGGAAGAACGAAGTGCCGGGCAATACCTCCGCGACTTTGTGGAATGATTATCTCCCCTTCGAGCAATTGCCGCGCGTGATGAATCCGCCCTCCGGCTTTGTGCAAAATTGCAATAGCTCGCCGTTTCAAACCACGAGCGGCGCCGGCAATCCTTCGCCGGAAAATTTTGCTGCGAGCCTGGGCATTGAAACGCACATGACCAATCGCGCGCTTCGTGCGCTAGAGCTCTTTGGCGGCGATTCGTCGATCACAGCCGAGGAGTTTTATGAGTACAAGTATGACATGGCCTATTCTTCGCATTCGAAGATCGCGCAACTCGTTCAACAAGTTTTAGCCGAGGCCCCGCCGCGCGATTCTCTGATGCTCGCCGCGTGGGATATTTTGCGCGCGTGGGATTTGCGCACCAATCCCGAAAACACACACGCAGCATTGCCGTTGCTCGCCTTTCGTACGTTCGTGGATGATTATCTCGAAGCGATTCCCACCGCAACGCTCACCGACAGTTTGCAACGCGCCGCGCGTGTGCTCATGCAAAACCACGGCACGCTCGCAGTCGAATGGCAAAAAGTAAATCGCCTGCATCGTGGCGAGGTCGATCTCGGGCTCGGCGGCGGGCCGGATATTTTACACGCGGTCTATGGCAACCCCGATGGCAAAGGCCATTTGCTCGGCCACACCGGCGACTCGTATGTGTTGTTGGTGAATTGGGACCAGGCAGGAAAAGTGCATTCGCAGAGCATTCACGTTTACGGCAGCGCCACGGCCAACAAAACTTCGAAGCACTATGCCGATCAAGCCCCGCTATTCGCGCAACGCAAATTGAAACCCGTGTGGATGGAGGAAAAAGAAATTCGCGCGCATTTGGAAAGAGAATATCGTCCGGGAGAGGAAATTCAGAAGTGAAGCCATCCCAACAATTCCCCCCTTGAGGGGGGCCAGGGAAGTGTCGCTCTTGATCATGCACGAATCAAAAACTCTCCCACGAAAATGGAACTGCCACGAAAAGGCTTTTAACTTTCGTGGCAGTCCTTTTTTCGTGGGATAAAAATTTTCTACCGCCCTTTGCGCCGCGCCCGTGTGCCGACTTTCTTCTTCGCCCTCGTCCTTCTACTCGTTCCCAAACTCCGTTTGGGAACGCACTTGCTCTTGAAACTCCGTTTCAAAATCACGACAAAACGAGGAAGCTCACCTTGAGACAGAGTCTCATATGCAATGGCGTTCCCAAACAGAGTTTGGGAACGAAAAAAAACTTTGCCGGCGAAATAGGCAGAAAGACACGAAAGTTTTTTTCGCGTGTTTCGCGGGCAGAAAAGTTTTAACGTCATTCAATGCGGCGCAGCACCAAAACGCCGAGCGCGGCCATCCCTACTTCCAAGCCGAGATAAACGAGCAACAGCGGGCTCGCAACGCCATCAACGAGCAAGCTCAGCATGCGCCCGCATGCGAGCCCGAGCATGAAGCAGATTGCCGAGATAACGGCAGCCCGCGAAAATTGCGGCGAGTAAATCGCGAGGCCCCAAAAGCTCGCCATGCCGAGATAGAGCCCCATCATCGCGCGAAACACATGCTTGGCGTCGATCGTCGTAACGGGAATATCGACGACGAGCGGGAGAAACGTTGCGGGCGCGAGACCATACGACAACGCGATAAGCGCAAGCCCACTGGCCGCGACGCAGAGATAGAGTTTTACCATGACCTTCTCCGTATTTATTTTAACAAGAACGGCAAAACGATTTGGCGCAAAACCATTCAAAGCAAAAGTTTTTGCCCCCGAATCACACAAATCACGCGAAAGCTTTATTCGTGTAATTCGCGTGTTTCGTGGGCCGTTCTTTTAATAATAGTTTTGCCTTGCTAAGCCTTCAGCGTTTTGTATTTCCCGCGCAACCAGTTTTCCAAATCCGAACAATACCACGGCGAGAAGCGGCGATCCGAAGGGCCGCCTGCGAGGTTCGTGTGCAACTCGTCGCTCGCAAAATCCGTGATCATCCGAAACGAGGGTGTGAAGCTCGTCAATCTTCCGGCGCTGCGATAGATTTGTCCTTGCTGCACGGTCGCGCGTCCGCCCGCGAGTATGATGGGCCCGCGATCAAAGCCGAGCATCTTGGGCATACGATTGCCGAACAGAAT
>CAYNDW010000298.1:1356-4454 GCA_964395375.1 uncultured Cytophagia bacterium | reverse complement strand
TATGCGTGAGCGGCAGTCGCTGCACTTTGCCCCACGCCCGCGGCTTCGTTCGCAAGGCCTCGGCAATCACGCTGCGATACAACTCCTCGCGCCTCGCCCCGCGAAACCAGGCCGACTCGTCCGCGAGCAGCACGCGGTCGAAGTTGCTATAGAAGTCGATGAAGATGCCGGTCTCTTTCGAGAGAAAGCTCGCGACCTCCTCCCCTATCCCTCGCTCGCCGAAAATGTTATGCAAGAGGCCGCGATAGATTTGTTCAAACAAAAACGCGCCTTGCGACTCCGGGCCATAACACAAATCCCACTCGCGCAGGATGCGGCCTTGCGGTGTGTCCGGCAAAAGCGGGCGCAGAATTTTCATGAAGGCCTCGGCTTGCAGCGAGTACACGTCGTAGTGCATGCGTTGCACCTCCTCGCGCGTAACTTTCTCATGTTGCTCCAAAAGCTGCGTAATGCGATCCGCGCGATACGAACCCATGGCGTTATTGATCGGCCGGGTCTTGCCCCAGTCATTGAGATCGTTGTTCGCGGTGACGAAATAGCCCGCCTCGGGATTCAAGCAGCGCGGCAAGTCTGCGTGCGCCACAAAGCCCTGCCAATCATTCTCGCGCTTCCAACCCGGCAACGGCACAAAACCCGAGACCCCAACACGACGCGCAGGCAGCAATCCCGACATTTGATAACCAATGTTGCCGCTCCGATCCGCGAATACCCAATTAAACGCGGCCTCGACTTGGCCGAGGTGATCCATGCCTTCTTCCACATTGCGCGCCTCCCACATTTTGAATGCTTGTGCAATCGACTTCGCGCCGAACCGCGCCGGCGCCCAGCGTGTGGTGAGATAATAGCCTTCATCAAACGGATTGCCGTCGAGCACGCCATGCTCGTTTTCATAAAAAGTGATTGCACTCGGCTCGTGTTTTTTGCGCGTGATGACTTCCGTGCGCGTCTGGAAAGCCCGCCACGTTTTATCCTCGTAGCGATACTTGCCGTCTTTGCAGTGTTCGATCCATGAATCGACCGCATCCATGAACGTATACGTTGCGCCCCAGGCCACGTCGTTCGTTCTGCCAATGAGCACCGAAGGCAAGCCCGGCATGGTCGCGCCTATGGCGTAACGCGCGCCATATTGCAAAACGATTTCATACCACACGTTCGGCAAACGATTCGTTTCTAAATGCGGATCGTTCGCGAGCAGAGCTTGGCCCGAGGCCGTGCGCGCGCCGGCAACGACCCAGTTGTTCGAGGCCAGCAAGCGCGGGAGCATACGGTTCCATTTCAGGCTCGCGGGCACGATGCGCTCTTGCAGCTTCACTTGTTTGATTAAAGCTTCATCGCAGCCGTCGAGAATGCTCGGGAACAGCTCGTCGAGCCGTTCGCGTTCGACTCCGGCTTGCACCATTTCAATAAACAAGCGCTCCAACTCCGCTTGCGATTGCGCGAGCGTAAGATAGCCGACCATGCGCGAGAGCAAAATAATATCGCCGACTCGCCACGGCTCCGGCTCATAGCCGAGCAGCTTGAACTCCCACGGCGTTTTGTTTGAAAGGTAAAAATTGAGGCCTTCGCAATAGGCCGCGCAATACGACTGCGCTTCAGCGGAGAGTTTAGCAGCTTCCTCTTCGACACCGCCAAACCAATTCATGCGGCGAAAAAATGCGTCAATCGCCAGCATCTCGTTGGTGTCATCGAGATGTTCGCAGCCCTGGCCTTTGCCCAAAATGCGCATGAGCAAAAGCTGCATGCTGCGGTCAAGCGCGTGGCAATAGCCGAGGCCCCAATACAGATCGGCCTCGCGCTGCGC
Source organism: uncultured Cytophagia bacterium (assembly GCA_964395375.1). Taxonomy (GTDB): domain Bacteria; phylum Zhuqueibacterota; class Zhuqueibacteria; order Zhuqueibacterales; family Zhuqueibacteraceae; genus JABWAN01. Next base: position 2,653 of record CAYNDW010000298.1, on the reverse strand, counting down.
TTGCACATGCGGCACGCCAAACGCGTCGCGCGCAATCACGACGCGCTCGTTTTGAAATATCGAAGTGTGTTCAGTCACGGCTCGCCCTCTTTATTCTGAGCTCATAATCCTGCGCTCGTAGTGACGCCTTCAGGCGTTTGCAGCCAATCGGATGAATAGGCCTAAAGGCCTCACTACAAACTTTCATGCGTGCGTAGTTGCGCCTTCAGGCGTGTGCAGCTCATAGGATTGCTATGCCGAAAGACAGCACTACAAACTTTTGCCAAAGTGCATTGTGTTAGTTCGCGCTTTGATCGTTCGCCACGAACGCGAGGCGATTGCTTTTGGGACTGACGGCAATGCGCGTGAGGTTTTTATATCCGAGCTTCGCGAAGTTGGCAAGCTCAACCCATTCCTTCTTGCCTTTGGGATCCCATTGATAGAGCTTCGTGCCACTGCCGGCCAAAAGAATACCTTCCGGCGTCCACGCACAATCTTCGCTGCCCGGGAGCGTCGGAATCAACACTTGCGTTTTGCTGGTGGTAACCTCGAATGATTTGACGATCCACTGCTCTTCATTCACTTTGTGGACAAAGCTGAAGGCATTGCGGCGCGGTATTTTATGCAATGCGCGCCCGAGGTTGCCGCCCACGGTTTTGGTCTGGCCCGTGCGGACGTCGGCCACTTGCAAAGTATTCGGCTTGCCCAAAACAAAAAGCGCGAGCGTGTTGCCATCGATCCACGCATGATAACCCACGGGCTTCACCTTCTCCAAAACCAAACTCGGCGCGCCTCCGGCAAGCGGGAACTTCCACAAACGTTGCGAGGAGTCTTTTTCCACGCGCACCACGGAGAAGTGTTTGCCGTCGGGCATGACGGCAGGCGAATACTCGCTCTCCGGCGTGCGCGTGAATTGCGTGAGCGCATAGTCGCTGAAGCTGCATTTGTAAATATCCGCTTGCCCGTCCGCGCCGAGCACGGTGAAAAGCAAACCTTCGCCGCGCGGCAAGAAGCTGGGCTGATTATCATAGCCGGGACGGTTGGTGAGATTGCGAATTGTGCCGAATTGCAGCCGGCCATTTTTCATGGCGTAGTCCGCGAGATAGACGTCCGTGCCGGGAATCTGCGCTTGCACCGCGCCTAGCAACAAAATGACGAACAAAAACGTGAAGAGGAATTTCATGCGCGCTCCAAAATAGTTGGTTTCTGTTATTAAACACGTTCGAACCTGCCGAGCTTGGCGCCCGATTGTTCCGAAAAAAACTCGGCGGGCCACTTAATATTTTCTTCGAAAGTTCGTATTATAGAATGCAGATCA
>CAYNDW010000298.1:0-1346 GCA_964395375.1 uncultured Cytophagia bacterium | reverse complement strand
GCAGACCACCACGCGGGCCGCCGGATGTGACTGCTGCGCTTGCACGGCTTGGGCGGCAACCAGCAACAGAATGACCATCAAAAACGTGAAGAAGAATTTCATGCGCGCTCCAGATAGTTGGTTTGTGCTTTTAAACACGCTCTGCTACGCCGAGTTTCGCGGCCGATTTCTCCGCAAAAAAACTCGGCGAGCCACTTAATATTTGCTTTGAAAGTTCGTATTATAGAATGCAGATCACAGGTGAGGAGAGAACACAACCAGGTGCCGAGTTTGAACGCATTCTTTCGCTTCACGACCTCCACGCCGGAGCTGACCGAACGCGCTTTTGCCGATTTGCTCAAACAAGAGCAGCGGCCATTGCTTGCTTTGGCGCTGCGCTTCGTCGGCAATATCGAAGAGGCCAAAGATTTGGCGCAAACGGCCTTCATCAAGCTTTGGCAAAAGCGCGAGCGCTTGCAGACCGATCGCCCTGCGCGCTTTTATCTTAGGCGCATGCTGGTCAATTTATGCATCGATCATTTGCGGCGCAAAGGCCGCCATGAGCCGATGCTCGAACTCGAAGAAGCGCGCTTGGCGTCGTCAACTTCCGATCCGCAACATCAACTTGAACGAGAAGAGCTACAAACACGCTTGCAACAATGTATCGAGCTACTTTCCCCCAAGCAGAAAGCGGTCTTGTTGCTGCGCGACGTTGAAGGCTATTCGGTGGCTGAAACGGCGGACATGCTCGCCTGTTCGCAGAACACCGTGCTCGGCAATTTGCATTTGGCGCGAAAGAAGGTCAAGGAGAAAATGCAAGTGTGGATGAGGGCAACGGAATCGCAGTGCTCTTGAGAGGAAACCATGCAGACGTGTAAAAATTTTAAACCGCGGCTTGCGCTTCATGTAAGCGCAGAACTGCCCGCCCGGCAAGCGGAGCGCATGGCCGCGCATTTAGCGCAGTGCCCAAGCTGCCGCGCGGAAGTAGAGGCCTATCGCCAACTCACGCAACACCTGCGCGCATTGCCGAACCCAACAATTCCTGAGCACGCGTTGCACGATTTTTCGCGGACCGTTATGGCGCAAATTGCGCCGCCGGCACGGAACGGTGCGCGGGCCTGGGATTTTCTGGCGCAGTTGTTTCGTCCGCGCTGGCGCTATGCGTGGGCGACAGCGGCAATCGTGGGATTTATGCTGGTGCTCGGGCTTTGGTATGTGCCGTATGAACGTGAGCATCAAGCCGCGCTGCAACTGCCGCAACTTTTGCAAGCTCGGGCGTGGGATAAATTGTATGAGGGCTTGTTACAAGAAGATACGCGCGCGCCGCTCATGCATCAACGCGTGCCTACGGATTTGGTCAAAGCGGC
>CAYNDW010000297.1:0-7560 GCA_964395375.1 uncultured Cytophagia bacterium | reverse complement strand
ACCGTCGTGTCATTCGCGATGCCGCTGTCGCTCATCAACTTTTCGAGATCGGCTTTCTTGATGATGTCGCGCTGCACCGTGTCACAGAGCTGCGTCTGCCAGTTCCAGCCGATAGCATTGGGCACATGGCCTTCTTCGTAAGCTTTGGTGTCAACGTCAACTTCAACGATCACGACATTCGTATCGCTCTTGTGCTCCTCGACCCACTGCGTGGAAACGAGCACGTTGGGATTTGCGTAGTTGGACATGAGGTTCTCCTTGGGATTGGATTGATGGATTTTTGGATCAATGGATCAATGGATTCTTGGATTGTTGGATTGTTGGATTCTTGGATTTCTGGATTTCTGGATCACGAGCTTCTCACTGCTCCTTCTTCGCCGTTCGCCCTCTGCTCTTCGCCCTCCGCCCTCAGCCCTCACCCCCCGTCCAGCGCAAAAAACTCTCATTCGGCGCGCCCGCGGGGTAGCACCAGTCCGGCTGCAACCGGAGGCCGCCGGGGTCGCGCCAAACAAAATCCATGGCGGCCTCGGCTTTTGCCGGGTCGCGAACGTGCAAAACGTAAAGCCCCGCTCTTCCTTTTAATTCATTCAAAGAAAAAGCCGGGTCCTGCAAGAAAATTTCCCGCAGCTCGCTGGCAATCTGCTGTGATTGCAATGCGCCTTGCACGATTTCCGCTTGCTCGAGGTCGTAGGTCGCCCAAATCGCGCCCTCGCTGCCGTGCAAAAAATCCGGCGCCTCGAGCACGATGGTCACTTTCATAGTTGTTCCGTAGGGGACGTCCGGCGGTGCGGCCGGCGCGCCGAAATCATCCCACGCCAAAAGCTTCCCGTTCGCCAGCCGGATTTTGCCGTGGTCAATGTAAGTGCCGGAGAGGGTGAGGGTGTTTGCGGGCATGTGAGTTTCTTTGAAGTTGATTCGCTTCAAAAAGAATAGAGATTTTTTCAACGGATGAAAGCTGCCAACGGATAACCCCATCAACGTCAGTTGGCAGCTTTCATCCGTTGGAGATATTTTCTTATTTGGTTCCGGCTTGTGTACTATCCTCATCAAATAAAGCAAAAGCATTCACGCAAAGGCGCAAAGGATCGCAAAGAAAAACTTCGATAGTTGTTTGTGTTGCCGAAGACAAGATAAGAAAAAAGGCAGGCGGAAATCTTTCACCACCGGCGCAAAGACTTGTCGAATCCGCTCAGGTCTGATGCGGGGAAACGAGCTTTTTGCGCGTTTCGCTCAAAAGTTTGCACGAAACGCTCATGGCAGGAAAAAGCGGCGGGAGGTGTTGTTTTTAGAACAAAAAGTTTTTGGTAAGCGGATGGAACGGAGGCTGAAAGGATTTGTCCGCTTAATCGGGTCAATCCGCTTACAAATTGATCGGGAGGCTGTTCGTTTGAGTTAAGGAGGAGGAAAGAATAAAACGATTTCACACAAGGAGAGGCCTCGCTGAACCGCTACTCGCTTTGGCTGGTTTCAGCTTTAGGTGTGTGATTAATACGAACATGGCCGGGTTGGATAACGACGAAAGCATTGCGGAGATTTTCACCCTGTTCCTGAATAACGTTCTCCACGGTTTGTGCCAGCGATTGTCTTGCATTCCCGGGAAAACGTATCAAAATTACCCCCGCTGACTCCGCTTGACTGGCAAACACCAGCCAACCAAAGTCTTTGTCTTCGGTGAGCAAAATACGTTTTTCGCGAGTGGCTTGCTCGATCAACTCGCGATCAACCGAGCGTTGAGTGACTTCGCTCACAACGAAGACTTCATAGCCTTGGGCTCGCAAAGCGCGAACAACTGCAAAGTCACAGCTTTCGTCGGCAAGAAAACGCAGATCGGGATTCATGCAGCCGCAGGCAGTAGGATAGTTTCATGAGCCAGGGAAGCAGCAGCATAGGCCAACGCTGCCTGAATATCTTCGCGGGTCAAACGCGGATAAGCGTCGAGCAAATCAGCCTCCGCAGTTCCTTCGCTGAGTTTGCGAATAATAAGCTCGACTGGAATTCGCGTGCCGCGAATAACCGGCTTGCCGAGCATCACCGCAGGATTGATTTCGATGCGGCCAATAGACATGCTGAAATTACCTTTCGTTAGAAAAACACCAGCGCGTTAGATTTGCTCAAAAACGATACGGGGCACGGTTTCCACGCGATCATACTTATCATATTCTTCCTCCGTCATCGTGATCAAAAGCGTGATCACCAACTTTTTGTCGGGATTCGCATGCTCGTGCAGATATTTGAACAAATCGCTACGACGCTCATAGGAAGGCCAGTTTTCAAAACCTTTGCGCGCCACGACGAGAATATGGATATTGTCGCCAATACCGCTGGGTTTGACCTCGATCAGCTTGACGTCGACCTGATGCAGTTTAACCCATTCTTCAATTGTTGTGCGCAGCAGATCAATTTTAGACGATTTCATGGCAACCTCATAGATAAGGAGTCAAAAAAGTTAATACGCCATCGGGAACACTAAAAAGCGCGTGGTCAACGAGATCGGATTCGGCCTCGTTCTTGGTGCCTTCGTAGCGCAGGGTCATAGACCAATTCCCCAAGATAAATCCAAAGTTGTCCTGCAATATTGCATTCGTCTCAAAAGCCTCTTGTTGCCCGGAACAATAAAACAAAAGTTCCAAGTCATGAACCTGAAAAATAATCGGCAACCTCGACACGCGCAAATGCTTGCAAATCGCCAGCTTCAAAGCAACTTCAAGCATAGTACCCGCCAGAAGAATTGCTCCGGCCCAATTTCCCGCTGCGCGCAATGAAGCGTATTCGTTCTTGCGTTCTGCAAACGCAGAGCGCAAGGTTGCAGCATCTTGCTGAATGAGCTTCAGAGCCATCGTCGCTTTTTTCGCGCAAATTTCGTTTTAAAAAATCACCATTCGTGCTATTTCAATATACGCTTTTAGTTCAAAAATCAAATCAATTTTCCCTTCTTAAACTCCGAAGGCGGCGCGCCGAAGTGCTCGTGGAAGCTGCGCGTGAAATGTGCCTGGCTGCTGAAGCCGACTTGATACGCAATCTCGGCGATGCTGCCGGCGTTTTGCCGGAGCAAGTCCGCGGCGCGCTTCAGGCGCATGGTGCGCACCAACTCCATCGGCGATTGATTGACGAGCGCTTTGAGCTTGCGCTGAAGCTGCGCGCGGCTCATGCCCACGCTGCGGCACAGCACCTCCATCTCGAAATCTTCATCGCCCATGCGTTCTTCGATCACGGTCATCACTTTTTTCAGAAAGGCCTCGTCCCGGCTTTCCACCACCACCTCGCTCGGCTTGAGCGTGACGTGCCTCGCATAGCGCTCGCGCAGCTTGCGGCGCAGCGCAATCAAATTCTTCACGCGCGCCAGCAGTTCTTTGCGGTCGAACGGCTTGCCGAGATAATCATCCGCGCCGGTTTCCAGGCCGGCGAGCTTGTCGGGCTGATCGGCTTTCGCCGTCAACAGAATCACCGGAACGTGGCTGGTGCGCTCGTCGGTTTTCAAGCGGCTGCACAATTCATAGCCGTTCATCTTGGGCATCATCACATCGCTGATCACGAGATCCGGGATCGCCTCCAATGCTTTCTCCCAACCGGCAGCGCCGTCCGCGGCTTCGAGCACGCGATACGCCGGCTCCAATTCCTGGCGCACGTAGCGCCGCATCTCCGCGTTGTCTTCCACCACGAGAATGAGGTCTGGTTGCTGGTCGTTTGTCGTTACTCGCTCACTGCTCACTGATGACTGATCACTGCTCACTGATGACTGATCACTGCTCACTGATAACTGATCACTGATTACTGATAACTGATCACTGGTCGCTGATAACTGCTCACTGCCAACTGAATACTGCTCACTGATTTCCAAAATCTCCTCCGGCGCGAGGTGAGTTTTGCCGAGTGGAAGTTGCACCGCGAAAGTCGTGCCCTGGCCTAATTTGCTCGTAACGCTCACGGCGCCGCGATGCAGTTCCACCAACTCTTTCACCAACGCCAGACCGATGCCCGTGCCCTCGTATTCGCGCGTGGGGGAAGCATCCACTTGATAAAAGCGGTCGAACACGTGCGGCAGTTTTTCCGCGGGAATGCCGATGCCGGTGTCTTTGACAGTGATCAGTATCCAGTGATCAGTAATCAGTGATCGGTGATCAGTGTTCAGTGGCATCTGATTACTGTTTACTGATGACTGATCACTGCTCACTGATAACTGAACACTGACCTCCCCGCCTTCCGGTGTGAACTTGAGGGCGTTCGACAGCAGGTTGCTGAAAATTTTCTCCGCCTTGTCGCGATCGAAATAAATCAAAAGCTTTTCTGTTTTTGATTCAAAGCGCAGCGTCTGGCGTTTGCGCTCGGCCAAAGGCGCGAACGATACGGTGAGATTTTGCAGAAACTCCACGAGATTGCCTGAGGCGGCGCGAAGCTGCATCTTGCCGCTTTCCAATTTGGAAAGATCGAGCAGTTGGTTGATCAAGCCCAGCAGCCGTTGGGCATTGGCGTGCGCCAAACGCAAGCGCGAGCGCGCTTTGCCCTCGAGCGTTTCCTGAAGAGCTTGCTCCACCGGCCCGAGAATGAGCGTGAGCGGCGTGCGGAACTCGTGCGAGATATTCGCAAAGAAGCGCGACTTCATGCGATCCAGCTCCGTCAGCTTTTCGGCCTGCGTTTCAAGCTGGGCATTTTGTTTTTCGATGCGCTGCTTTTGCGCCACGACTTCCGCGGTGCGCTCGACGACCGTGACCTCCAATTCCGCGGCGCGTTTTTTCAAATAACGCACGCGCGTTTTGTATATCGCCACGAGCGTTGCGATCGCAAAAAATGCGTACAGCAAATACGCCCACCACGTTTGCCACCACGGCGGAGTGATGGTGATTTTGAGCGATGCGCTCGCTTCGCTCCACACGCCGTCGTTGTTGCTCCCTTTCACGCGCAAAACATATTTACCCGGCGGCAAATTGATGAACGTCGCCGTGCGCGCGGCGCCGGTCTCGATCCACGCCTCATTGAAATTTTCCAGCTTGTACGCGTAGCGGTTTCGCTCCGGCGCGGTGAAATCGAGGCCGGCAAACTCCACGGTAAAAACGTTTTGCGCGTGCGTCAGTGTGATCGCCGGCGCCGTGGCAATGGCCTGCACGAGCGGGGAATTTTCCTCGCGCCACGAAAGCGATTTATAGAACAGTTGAAAGTCCGTGAACACCACCGGCGGCGCGTGCGGGTTGTCTTTAATCTCCGCGGGAAAAAAAGAGTTCAGGCCGTTGATGCCGCCAAAGAACAATTCACCGCTGCGGCTCATGCCGTAGCCGGCGCGATTAAATTCATTGCTTTGCAAACCGTCGCTCACGTCGTAATTCTTGAAACGCGGCGTCGCACTTTCTCCGGCGAGCAAGAGTTGCGAGAGGCCTTTGTTCGTGCTCATCCAAAGATTGCCGGCAGCATCGGGCAAAATCGCATAGATCACGTTGTTGGGCAAACCATCTTTTTCCGTGAAGTGAATGAATTTTTCGGTTTGGAGATCGAGGCGATTCAAACCGCCGGTCGTGCCGACCCACAAGTATTTTTCCGGCGCGCGGGGATCGAGGCACAAACTATAAACCGTATTGAAGCTCAACGAATTTCGATCCGCGGGGTCGTTGCGAAAATAGCGGAAGCTTGCCGTCGTGGGATCAAAACGCGCAAGCCCGCCGCTCCAGCCGAGCCACAAAATTTTATTGCGGTCGCGCAGCATGCACTCGAAAGACGGGACCTCCGCCTGCTCGTCGCGGTATTGCGTGAAGCGCCCGCTGGCCTGATCGAATTTTACGAGCACGCCCTCGCACGTAAGCCAAAGCCCGGCTTCTTCATCCTCGTAAACTAGATCGACGTTTTCATCCGGCGGCAGACTGCCGGCATCGTTCGGATCGTGACGATACCTCGTGATTTGTTTCGTGGCCGGCTCATACGCGTAAAGGCCGAAGTGCGTTGTAAACCAGAGCCGCCCGGTGCGATCTTGCAGCATGCAATTAATTTGCTCCGTTGCCGTCACCCCGGGCAGGACAACCCGTTCATACACGCCGCTCGCGCGCAGCAGGCGGCCCAAACCGTGATTCGAGCTGATCCACAACACGCTGTCCGGCCCCTCGTACGTGGGCTGCATGCTTCGCACGCTCAACGCCGATTCGAACTTCGCTGCCGGCCCGCGATAAAGCTTGAAGCCTTTGGCATTGGGGTCGAACACGTCGAGGCCCTTGCCCGCGGTTCCCACCCACATACGATCGGCGCGATCTCGGTACAGCGAGACCAAGCCGTCAAAGCTGAGGCTTGAGCTCTCGCCGTCCTGATGGTGAAGATACGCGAACGATTCGCGCGCCGGATCGAAGAGCGCAAGCCCGCCGGCAGTCGCCAGCCAAAGTTTCCGCCCGCGTTCATCGCGGCTTTCTTGAATGTCCCGAACTTGGCCGCGCCATTCCGCCTCGAATGCGCCCGAAGGATGCAGATAGTGCGCAAAGCGCGCGGGGCCTTGAGCCGGCGTGAGCAGCTTCGACAAACCGGCGAACGTGCCGAGCCAGAGCGTGCCGTGTTCATCTTCATGCAGCGAGAAAATATGATTCTGAGAGAGACCGTCGTTTTCAAACGTGAAGTGCGTAAAGGCGTTCGTTGCGGCATTGAGCTCGAGCCGGTCCAAGCCCGCGTGCGTGCCTGCCCACAGGACGCCGCGACGATCCACATAAACCGTGTGAACGTTGTTATCGCTGAGACTCGCGGGATCGTTCGGATTGTGGGTATAGTGCGTCACGGTAAAGCGCGGAGGGCTGAGGGCGTAGAGCGAAGAGCGCCTCTCGCCCTTCGCCCTCTGCTCTTCACCCTCTGCGCTCTGCCCTTCGCCCTCCGCTCTTTGCACGCGAAACAAGCCGTGACCTGCTGTGCCGAGCCACAACGCGCCGTTTTGATCTTCGCAAATTTCCGTGATGAACAGCGCGTTCGGTCTTTCGCGCTGCTCCGGCAAAAGCGCATAACGCGCGAAGCGCTCGGTCTGCGGATCAAAGCGATTGAGCATGCCGGCGGCGATCCACAAATTGCCGGCGCGATCTTCATACAGCGCGGTCACCTCGTTGCCCGAAATTGAGGTGGAGTCAAACGCATCGTTTTTGAACACGGTGAAGCGGTAGCCGTCGTAGCGGTTCAACCCGTCCTGCGTGCCGAACCACATGTAGCCCGTGCGATCTTGCAGGATGGCGTGAATCAAGCTCTGCGACAGGCCGTCGTCGATGGTGAGATGCTTGAAAGCGATGGGGCGCTCTTGGCCGAGAAGTTTGTGAGGCGCCGGCCATGCGGCAGCGACCAGGAAACTCAGCAAGAGAGCTTTGCCCGGGCTCAATCGCTTCCAAGCGTTGTTGTAAAAGGCGATGGTCATAAAAACAGAATAAAACTTTTTTGGGAAAAAGCAAAGCGCGCTTAATAAAATAAAAAGGCGATCCCAACGTCGTGGAATCGCCTTTTTGAAAATTGCGCATGCGAAAGTTTTGAAACTCCGCGAAGATTGAAACGCCTGAAGGCGTTACTACCTGAATTTTGCACTCGTGTTGCCGCCAACCTCCGCCTGATGCTGTAAGCATC
>CAYNDW010000296.1:0-7573 GCA_964395375.1 uncultured Cytophagia bacterium | reverse complement strand
TTCGGAATTTATCGAGATTGGAGGGAGGGGACTAAACTTGCTGGGCAACGCCGGGTTTGAATTTAGACGGTTGGCTATCGAGGAAGTCAAGAAATACTCACGGCGGCGGATGGTTAGCTTGGCAGGCGAACTTGTTGAGGGAGTGCGGTTGGAGCAATATTCAAAGTGGGGAAACCCTGGAATCAGAGCCCAATTACTCGATATCCGCAAGCGGCGTTTGGAGATGGATTTCGTGTTGGAGGGAGATGATCGCTCGATGCATGTGCTCAATGCGGTCTCGCCCGCCTTTACTTGTTCACTCCCGTTTTCCCAGTACGTGTGTGACCGGATTCAGCAGGCCGTACACTGAAAGGAAGGAAAGCATGAAGATTCTTATCGTGGGGAATATGGGCTACGTCGGACCGGCTCTTAATCAACATCTTCGTCGAGCCTATCCACATGCAACTCTTATTGGGTTTGACGCAGGGTTGTTTGCCCACTGCCTGATTGGTTCCACGCCTATTCCAGAAGTCTACCTGGACCGTCAAGTCTTCGGAGACGTTCGCCATATAGACAAGAGTCTGTTGGAGGGGGTTAATGCGGTTGTCAATCTGGCGGCAATCTCCAATGACCCAATGGGCAATCGATTCGAGGAGGCAACGCTTGCGATCAACTATAAGGCCGCTGTGGAACTTGCGGCAAAGGCAAAGCAGGCCGGTGTGCGCTCTTATGTGTTTGCCTCGAGTTGCAGTGTCTATGGCTATGCCGAAGAAGGAGCAAAAAAGGAGTCGTCGACGCTGGATCCGTTAACCGCCTACGCCCGGTCGAAAGTGATGGCCGAGAAGGAGCTGATGCCGATGGCAGAGGATCGGTTCACCGTGACTTGTCTCCGCTTCGCCACGGCATGTGGGATGAGTGATCGTCTCAGGCTCGACCTCGTCTTGAATGATTTCGTTGCCGGGGCTGTAACCCAGAAAAAGATTGTGGTGTTAAGTGACGGGTCTCCGTGGCGACCACTGGTCAATGTGAAAGATATGGCGCGGGCCATTGACTGGGCTATTCAGCGCAAAGAGGATAACGGGGCTGCTAGTTTGATAGTGAATGTGGGCAGCAATGACTGGAACTGTCAGGTAAAGGATCTGGCCGAGGCAGTCGCCAGTGCGATACCCAATACTGAAGTCTCCATTAATAAAAATGCGCAGCTGGACAAGAGATCGTATCGTGTGAGTTATGATCTCTTTGAACAATTGGCTCCAGGCTTCCAGCCTCAGTCAGATTTGAAGACCACGATACTTGAGCTGAAAGAAGGATTGGAAAAGGCCGGTTTCAGTAACCCGCAGTATCGTGATTCGAACTTTATCCGGCTCAATGCCTTGCGGAGCCTTCGGGAGACGGGATTGCTTACGGAGCAGCTTGATTGGGTATTCAAGCAGAGCCGCATCGCGGTGGCCTAAGGATGCAGATCTTTGATGAAGATCGGGCAATTGACGCTCTCGCCACTACTGTCGATCGGACCGAGTTAGGAGAAGCCCTCCACCGCCTGACCATAGAACTCTATCCCATTTGCCGCAGTATTACGGGAAACGGTGTGCGGGAGACATTAGGTATTCTCCAACGGTTAATTCCGATGGAGATCCGAGAAGTGCCGACCGGTACTCCTGTGTTCGATTGGACGGTTCCGCAAGAATGGAATATTCGAGATGCGTATGTCAAGAATGCAGCCGGCGAGCGCATTGTTGATTTCAAGCGTTCGAACCTGCATGTCGTGAATTATAGTATTCCCATTCGCACAACACTCTCTCTTGAGGAGTTGACTCCACATCTACATTCCTTGCCCGAACATCCAGAATGGATTCCACACAAGACGTCCTACTATAAGAAAGACTGGGGTTTCTGTCTGAGCCACAACCAGCTCTCTCAGTTGGAAGCGGGTCAGTACGAGGTATGCATCGATTCAACCTTACAGGATGGACATCTGACCTATGGCGAGTACCATCTGGCCGGAGAGCTACAGGATGAGGTGCTGATTTCCTGCCATGTCTGCCATCCGTCCCTGTGCAATGACAACCTATCGGGCATCGCGGTCGCCACCTATCTGGCGAAGTTGCTCGCCAGTCAGAAGCGTCGATACTCCTATCGATTCCTGTTCATTCCTGGGCAAATCGGATCGATCACATGGCTCGCCTTGAATGAAAGCCAAGTCGACAGAGTTAAGCATGGGATGGTCCTGGTTGGCGTCGGAGACCAAGGACACGTCACCTACAAGCAAAGCCGTCAAGGTAGTGCCGAGATTGATCGAGCGGTTGGCCAAGTTCTAAAGGATTCGGGAGAACCATATCATATCGAAGGATTCGTCCCTTATGGCTACGATGAGCGTCAATACTGCTCTCAGGGTTTCGATCTTCCCGTCGGATGCTTCATGCGCACACCACACGGACAATTCCCTGAGTATCATACCTCCGCGGACAATCTGGACTTTATTCGACCTTCAGCACTTGCCGACTCGTTGATCAAGTGCCTGTCGATTATGTATATCCTCGAACACAATCGGCGGTATCAAAACCTCAATCCCAAGTGTGAGCCGAGGCTCGGGATGCGCGGGCTCTATAGGACGAGCGGAGGCCATCCGGGGACCAAGACCATAGGAGAGTTGCCTGTGCTCTGGGTGCTCAACTGGTCAGATGGTCAGCATTCCCTCTTAGACATCGCCGAAAAGTCTGGCCTTCCGTTCTCGGCCATCAAGCAGGCAGCCAACGCTCTAAAAGCCTGCAAGTTATTGCAAGAGCGTCTATCAGTATAGAAGACAGGCCCATCCTATTCTCAGGGGTCTGCGACCTTAATTCACGGAGGGGAGAAGGCCTTGACCATGAATACGAAGCAGGACGTATCGGGAGGGAAATGTCGGTTCTGCGGCACTCGTTTGGCGCACACCTTCGTCGATCTTGGGATGTCGCCTCCCTGTCAGACACACATAGAGTCGCATCAGCTCAATGCGGCAGAAGCCTTTTATCCACTTCACGCGTATGTTTGCGAGAAATGTTTTCTGGTGCAGATTCAAGAATACGTGTCTCCAAGGGACATTTTTACTGAATATGCCTATTTCTCCTCATTTTCTGACAGCTGGCTACGTCACGCTAAAGCATATACGGATCTCATGGTTGATCGCTTTCAATTGGGTCCGAAGAGCCAGGTTGTGGAAATTGCTAGCAACGACGGGTATCTTCTTCAATACTTTGTCGAGAAGGGTGTGCCGGTTCTTGGGGTTGAGCCAGCGGCTAATGTCGCACAAGCCGCCCTAAAAAAAGGAGTCCCCTCATTAGTCAAATTTTTCGGCGTTCAAACAGCCCAAGAGCTGGCTACTGGCGGCAAACGGGCGGATTTGTTGCTGGGCAATAATGTGCTTGCACACGTTCCCGACATCAACGATTTCGTAGAGGGCTTGAAGGTGTTGCTCAAGCCGGCAGGGGTCATCACCATGGAGTTCCCCCATCTCCTGAGACTGATGGGGGAAAATCAGTTCGATACCATCTATCACGAGCACTTTTCATATCTATCATTTTATGCCGTAGAGCAGGTGTTTGTGGCGCATGGGTTGACTCTGTTTGATGTCGAAGAACTGCCGACGCACGGTGGGTCTCTTCGGATTTACGCGCGCCACGCAGATAATATTGAGCAATGTGTTTCTTCCCGAGTGACAGAACTTCGGACTCGGGAAATCACCGCAGGACTCACCAATCTGCAGTCCTACCTTTCTTTCGGCGAACAAGTGAAGGAGACAAAAAGGAAGCTTCTGCAGTTTCTGATACGCCTCAAGAGTGAAGGCAAAACCATCGTGGGGTATGGCGCTCCGGGGAAGGGGAATACGCTGTTGAATTACTGTGGCATTCGAACGGATTTCCTTGATTACACGGTTGATCGAAATCCTTATAAGCAGGGGAAATTTACCCCTGGGACTCATATTCCCATACATCCAGTTGAGAAAATTCGAGAAACGAAACCAGATTACCTGCTGATTCTTCCATGGAACCTGAAGGATGAAGTGATACAGCAAATGGGCTACATCCGCGAGTGGGGGGGGGCATTCGTTGTCCCCATTCCAGAGGTGACTATTGTTGCGTGACGTCTGTCAAGCCTTGGATGGACCACATGAGGTCAGGATGAAGCCGAATCATAAGAGCTACTGGAAAATGATCGTGCTTTCTGGAGGATTTGGATCTACGTTGGTCTGTCTCGTTTTTTGGTGGGTGCTCTTCAGTGGAGAGCTAGCCACTAAGCTCGGCATCCCACCCATGAGTACTTTTTTGTGGACATTGCCGATCACCTTACTTGTGCCAGCAGCATTCTGCTTCCTCGTCTGCATTGGCGGCTTGTTGTGCGTCTATAGAGATATTACTCGGAATGGAAGACCATAAAGATTGATCCGTTATTTCGTGCAGAGAGAGGTCCAAGGTTGGTTTTTTCAAAGTGGGAGGCATAGCCGTGAATTCCGCATCGTCAACTATCCCAGCTAGCAATCTCCACGCAGGAGACTTGGTCGAGATCAGGAGCGCGGAAGAGGTTCTCGCGACGCTCGATGCAGATGGGACCGTTGAGTCAATGCCGTTCATGCCCGAGATGCTCAAGTTCTGCGGAAAGCGATTCCGCGTCTTTAAACGTTCGAACAAGACATGCGATACGATTGATAAGACAGGCCTGCGGCGAATGAAAAATGCTGTGCTCCTCGAAGGTGTGCGGTGTGATGGTGCTGCTCACGGAGGATGTGAGGCTGGATGCCTGATTTTCTGGAAGGAGCAGTGGCTGAAACGAGTGCAAGGTGATTCAAAAAGTGGAGACCCAGTAATTCATATTGAATCAAGTGAGCCAAACCCTGTTGCGCCCGCCCGCCTCCATTCTGACATAGAGGCGGGCCTTTCAAGTAAGGCCCAGGTTAACTCATTATCTGATACTTGCGGCGAACCTGTTTTTCGATGTCAGATAACAGAGATCAAGAAAGCCACTGTTCCTCTTTCATGGTGGGACCCAAGACAGTATGTGGAAGATGTAACTTCTGGGAATCGAAGTATTTTAGAAGTCCTTGCAGGGTTATGCATTATGTTCTTCAATACGGTGCAACGAATGCGAGGAGGGGACATTTATCCGTATATGGAGCAAGGAACGCAAAAGAAAACTCCAGTAGGCGCAACGAATCTTCAAAAGGGCGATTTGGTTCGAGTGAAGACAACAGAGGAGATCCGAGCCACGTTGGATCAAGGCTATCGGAATCGAGGTCTCTGGTTCGATGTCGGGATGTTGCGGTACTGTGGCGATAGGTTTCGCGTCGGAGGGCGAGCACATCGGATTATCCATAAAAAAACAGGGAAAATGATCCGTATGCCAGAAGATAACCCATTGATAATCCTTGAGGGAGTAATTTGCCATGCCGATTATCAGAAATTCTGCCCGAGAAGCGAATATCTGTTCTGGCGAGAGATCTGGCTTGAAAAAATTTCCTAGATCCGCCTCAGGGTGATGCATTCTCGGATCAAAGGTGAACCTATGCGTTACTGGCATTTGAAGGAATAGCCAGCTCAGAGCCTGAAGGAGTCACTCCATGAAAGTCGTACTATTTTGCGGTGGTTTGGGGACGCGCCTCAGGGACTACTCGGAGAGCGTCCCTAAGCCGATGGTACCTATCGGATACCGGCCGATTCTGTGGCACGTAATGAAGTACTATGCTCACTTTGGGCATAAAGATTTCATCTTATGCCTTGGCTACGGTGCTGATGCGATTAAGAATTACTTCTTGAACTACAACGAATGCGTCTCGAACGATTTTGTCCTCAGCGAAGGAGGCAAGAAACTGAATCTGCTTAGCACGGATATCCAGGATTGGAACATCACATTTGCCGATACGGGGGTGGCCTCGAACATTGCCCAGCGCCTCAAAGCAGCTGAAAAGTACCTTGGCGACGACCCCGTGTTTATGGCCAATTACAGTGATGGTCTAACGGATCTCCCGCTTCCAGAGCACCTTGATCATTTTCATCAGCACAATCGAATCGCGAGCTTCGTTTGTGTCAAGCCATGCCTGAGTTATCACTTGGTCAAGGCCGGCAAAGACAGTCTTGTCACTAGTATTCAGGATATGGATCGAACGGATACCCGAATTAATGGAGGGTACTTTATCTTCAAGCGGGAAATGCTGAGCTATATAAAGCCAGGTGAAGAAATGGTACATGAACCGTTTCAAAGGCTGGTAAAAGAACAGCAGCTCGTTGCCTACAGTTACGATGGATTTTGGGCGAGCATGGATACATTCAAGGACAAACAGATGCTCGATGAGATATATGCTCGCGGTAAAGCGCCATGGGAAGTCTGGAAGCCTCGCCAATAGTAATTTGTGGCGGTCACTCGATGTTTCAACCCAAACTCAATCCCCAACGCAAGCAGCCTCTTACAGTGCTGTGTCTCGGGGCTCATTCCGATGACATAGAAATTGGATGCGGCGGTACGATCCTGCGGCTCACCCAAGCTTGCCCGAACATCAGCGTCCATTGGGTCGTGTTCAGTTCGGAAGGTCCTCGGAAAGGCGAGGCCGAGGAAAGTGCCCGGCGGTTTCTTCGGCGCGCACATCGCAAAACCGTAGAGATTAAGAAGTTCCGTGGTGGCTTTTTCCCATTCCGAGGGGAGGCGATCAAGGAGTACTTTGAACAACTCAAGAATAAATGTATGCCTGATGTGATCTTTACCCATTATCGGCACGATCTGCATCAGGATCATCGCATGATCTCCGATTTAACATGGAACACGTTCCGTGATCACTTAATCTTGGAGTATGAGATTCCGAAGTACGATGGTGACATTGGTTCCCCGAATGTTTTCATGCATTTGGATGAATCGCACTGCCGGGCAAAGGTCAAGCTGCTGATCGAGTGTTTTGAAACGCAGCGAGGGAAACGGTGGTTCAGTGAGGACACGTTTCTCTCTCTGATGCGCCTGCGTGGTGTCGAATCTAACGCGTCGAAGTTTGCCGAGGCCTTCTATTGCAGAAAAATAGTGTTCTGACGGAACAAAACCATGAAGAGATCAGACCCTTTGGTCAGCATCGGGATGCCTGTTTATAACGGCGACCGTTTTCTTCGGCAAGCGCTGGACTCGATTCTTTCTCAGACCTATCCGCGCTTCGAATTGCTTATTGCGGACAATCACTCCAATGATTCGACGGAGGACATCTGCCAAGAATATGCTGCGCGGGACTTGCGGATCAAATTCCAGAGGAGCCAGGACAATCTTGGGGCGTCACGAAACTACAACCTCGTTCTCGGTCGAGCGAAGGGAAAATATTTCCGATGGGCTCCCGCTGACGACGTGTTTGCACAGGATTCGCTCGAACAGTGCGTGGCGACGCTCGAAGCTCATCCGGAAGTAGTTCTATGTTATCCCAAAACCGTCCTGATTGATGAGTCCGGAAACACCATCTGCACCTACGAAGAAAATTTGGACCTGCGCTCAGCTGACGTCAGGGAGCGATTTGTTCAAGCACTCAACAAGGCAGGGCTGGGAAACGTTATCTATGGCCTCATCCGAACGGATGTGTTGAGACATACAGGGCTTA
>CAYNDW010000295.1:0-7587 GCA_964395375.1 uncultured Cytophagia bacterium | reverse complement strand
TTTCATCGCACACTCCTCCTCGCCAAGATTGATTAAAAACCTAAGAACTGGTTGGACGAAGAGGAGCATGCAAAAATAAATCGGGAAAGTCAAATGCACTGGGCAGGAGAGGGCGAGCGGCGAGGTGGGTAGGTAAGCGCCATGCAAAGTGCGGCGGCATTCATGTCGCGGTACAATCTCACCCTAACGAGTATAAACGAAATCTATTTTTTCACTGGCGCCCACATTTGACGCGTGATGCGCCACCCGCCTTTTTGTTGGCGCTGCACAATCGTCAGAAACATGCCGTCGTTCTTCAAATCGGATTTGTTTCCGTCTTTTTGATAAGTGAAAGCGATGTGACTTGTGCCGCGCAAATAAGCCAAGCCGCCATTGCCATATACTTCGTCGAGGTTCGCGACAAACTCGGTTATCTTCGTGCGGGAGCCGTCGTTGGGATACCAAAAATTTTTTATTGCAGCCATGCCTTGGACCGGGCCAATGTTTGAAGGCATAAGCACGGCCTCGGGCGCGAGCGTGCGCAAAACGCCGGTGGTATCATCGTTTAACCAAGCCGCCACATAGGATTGATGCAAGGCTTTAATGTCTTCCAACTCTTTTGCTGAAAGCGAGGCGGGAGCTTGTTCTTGCCGAGCGCAAGCGACGAGCACGAGAAGCATTGTGCTCAAAAAAAAGAAAGCCTTCATAGGTCAATTCTCCGTGTCGGGTTAATGTCCGTTGTCAACGCGCATGCGCGGCGCATGAAACGCCGCACGCGACCATTTGCTGCCGTCCCATTCCCACGTGTCGCCAAACACTTTCTCGCCCTCATGCCCGCCGAACAAAACGAGGCGTTGACGTTTGCTATCATAGGCCATCGCGGAATGATTGCGCGCTTCGGGGCCGGGAACTTCCAAACGTTGCCACGTGTCGTTTGCAAAGCGCCACGTATCGCCGACGCGCTCGTTGCCGTTCCATCCGCCAAAACGAATGACGTGTTTACGCTTTTCATCAAAAGCCATGACACTGTTAAAGCGGCCCTCCGCGAGCGGCGGTTTGATCTCATGCCACTTCCCATCTTTTAACGCCCACGTTTCGCCCGAAGCGCCGCTGCCGCCAAAGAGCACGATGCGCTCGCGTGCTGCGTCATAAATCAGCGCGGCACCATTGCGCGGCGAAGGACCGTTCGCGTTGCTTTGCGACCATTGCTTGCCGTCCCATTCCCACGTGTCGCCGAAGCGAATCATTTTGCCGTTGGCAATGTGATAGCCACCGAACAGCACAACGCGTTTGCGCGCTTCATCATAAACCATACTCGCTTCCGCGCGCGGCGGCGGCGTAGCAACTTGAAGCTGCCGCCAATGCGCGCCGTCCCATTCCCACAAATCTTGAAGGAAAGTAGCGGTATCACTTTCGGTTCCAAAGAGCACGCGGTTGCCGCCGAAGAGAACAATGCGGGCACGCGCACGATCATACGCCATCGCCGGAAAGGTGCGAGGTGGTGGGCCCTCGCGCGCGACGAGCCGCCAGTGTTTGCCGTTCCATTCCCACAAGTCGCCGCGCACGCTTCGTTCATCCGCGCCGCCCAAGAGCAGCACCGTGCCGCGCACTTTGTGATAGATCATCGCGTGCGCATTGCGCACCGTGAGCGAGTCAGAGGCGTTCGCCGGAGCGAGGAACAGCAGGCTTATGGCGCAAACCAAGATTCGCTTCATTTTAGAATTTCAAAATTTTTGAATGCCCGCGCGGTCAATTCGGTGGAGAGCTTTTTCCACAAACTGGTTTCTGCCTCGCCCTCATAGAACTCTTGCACGCGCCGGCCGGTGCTCTTCACATTTTCGATATAGAAAAGAATAAGCTCATGCCGCCGTGCGGAGTCGGGAACCGTGACGTAGCGCGAAGTCATCAGTTCGTCTTCGAGCACGAAGCCTTTTTCGCGCAAGAAAGCCGCGGTCAGCGCCGCTTCACCGTTGGGATTTTCCGCCTGTGCTTCGCGATTGCTGAACGCAAACGTGTTTTGTTTGAAGCGATGCTCGCCCAACGCCAGCGCGTTTTGAAAATTGTAATTGTAGGTCAGCGCGTTATCAGACAGAAAGCCTTCGAATTGCGCGATGAAGATTCGCGTAATGGCTGCGCCTTTCGTCTCGGCAAAAATGTAGCGCTCGCCCTGCGCCACGTCGCGAATTTTGAAAGCGATTTTGCCGAGATATTTGAACGAACGATTGACGCGAACGCGAATTTCGGGAAGCGCAGTTGAGATGAGCGTGTTGGCTTCCACGGAGCGCCGCGATTGCGCAACGTACGACTGCACGAACGCTTTCAACTCCGGTCGGGCCAGGCCAATCTTCGTTGCTTCCGCGAGAGCTTGCGCTTCGCTCCAATCTTCTTCCACGACGCGATAGAGCATCCACAACGCGCCGACGCGATTGGCGCTGCCGCAATAGACGAGCATGGGAAAATTTTTCTTCTCTTTGACCGCGGCGAAGAATTGCGCCATGCGTTGGGTATCCGGCGCGGCAGTCGCAAACGGAATATGAATGTAACGCAGGCCCGCCTGCTCTGCGCGCGCACGGTCTTGCGACAGATCAAAGCCTTCTTCTTTTTCAACGCGCAGACTTAACACGGCGCGATAGCCCTGTTGCGCCAGTTTGGCGAAGGCCTCTGCTTTGGGTTGGGCCCCGGTTGCAATGTTCTCATTCAAACACAGAAAGCGCGGCACCTCGGTTTGCAATGCAGCTTCGAGCGTGGCGAGATTCTCGCGCTCCTGCGCAAAAGAAGCTGAAGCGATAATCACAACCAGATGCGCCAACCATACTTTTCGAGCGCAGCGCTTGCTCATTTGTGTCCTTATGGGTTTTGACTTTCAAAATCGGTAATCACCTCCAAGAATTGTCATTCAGTAGGAATCTTTTTACTCGCTGGGCATTCGCTCCAGTGCTCAAAAAGATTCCTGCTGAATGACATGAAACGGGTGGTGTGCTTCGTTACCGAGTTTGTGTGATCCGCGTGTTTCGCGGACAATAAAGAACTTCTACTGTAGCCGCGCTAGTTCGCCGCCAATTTCTCTGCGAGCGCTTCGCTTTTGAGCTTTTCATAAACCTGTGTGAGCTGTTCAATGAGCGGCCCATGCTCATGCAAATTCACTTCGCCCGCAAACGTTGAAGCGCCGAGCACGGAGAGTTGTCCAATCAACTTCTCCCATTGCGGCCATGACTTCAGCGTCGCCGCCTTCTTATTGTAGAAGAGATTAAATTCTTCGATCAAATAATGCTGCGAACGATTCTCGACAACTTTGCCGCCGCGCGAATCGAGCGCGACAACAACGAAGGGCACAATCATGTCTTGGGCAATCGCGGCGATTTCCGGCACGGGCGAAGCTGGGCGATTCGCAAAGCCGAGTCGCGCGGCCACCCATTCTTGCGTGCCGACCACGCCGACCGCGGGATCGGCCGGAAACCAGGTCTGCGTGCGTTCATCAAAAACTTCCAGCCAGCGATGGTCATTGTGCCGCAGTCCAAAGACCGAGGCGCGCTTGCCCCATTGCGCCACTTTCTCTTCCGCGGTTTTTTGCCTCGCCGGAGTGTGGGGATGCAGGTTGATTTCTGCGATCCAGCGCGAACGAATCTGCGCCGCATTTAACAAGGCTTCAAGCACATTCGCCAACTCCGCGCAATTGCCCGCGCGGCGCGCGACAATCTCCGCCACCGTGCGTTTTTGATAATCCGTATACGACCATTTGAACGTGGTGTTGATCCACGTCGCGAGGCGCCGCGTCTTCTCAAACGTGCTGCTGCTCTCACCCGCGACTTCGCGCACGACCGTGCTCAAATCCGTCGTGCTCTGCTCCTGTGCATGTACTTGCGAGAAAATCATCAAGCCAAGTAAAAATGTGAAAACTTTTTTAGGCGACATCATCTTTTCCTGGTAAAATATATGACCGTGGTTTTTAGCAAAACGTTGAAGCGGATGTAGCGTTTTTTGTGCAACTCTTGCCACTGCAAATGAAATTCGCGTTGCGCAGTGCGCGCATTATGCGGGCGCGGTGCGCGCGATCATTGTTGCCAGCATGCTCGCGATTAAGGACCGTTCGCCGGCGGCAATCCCATAGACTTCGCCTTGACAGACCGTGAGTGTTCGTCCGGATTTAAGCACGCGCCCTTGCGCCAAAAAACTTGTGTTGCGCGCCGGCGCGAGCAGGTTGACTTTAAACTCGACGCTCAACACTTCGGAGCCGGCCGGCATTAGACTCAATGCGGCATAACCGCACGCCGAATCCGCAATGCTCGTAATCACGCCGGCGTGAAGAAATCCGTTCTGCTGCGAGAGTGCGGCATCGTAGTCGAGCGCAATATCAACGGCGCCAGCCGCGACCTTCGCGAGCGTTGCGCCGAGCGTGTGCATGAATTGCTGACGCGCGAAACTTTCGCGCACGGTGCGCTCAAAATCAGGATTGCGCGCTTGAAGTGTGGGCATGAGTTTTTGCGCAAAATGTGTTTGTTCCATCACGGCTTCGCCGTGGCTTTAAATTTATTTTGAGAAAAGAGCGCCTGCAAAGCAAGCTACGGCTCAGCCGTAGCTGAACGAGGAGTGGAGGTCATTCCTTGAGAATGGACACATACGCCCGCCACGGCCCGACTTCATCTTGGTATTGCTTCGCCAGCACGCGCACGATTTGACGAATGTGCCCCAAGTCGTGCACGACCCACGTGGCGAGCAATTGCCGCAGCGTTACTTGGCCAAAAGCGGGATGCGTGCCGGTGCGCTCGAAATCGCTCGGCTGCAAATTGAGCGCGAGGAGTGTGTGTAAATTTTTCGCGCGCAACGCGGCAAACGTATCGAGCAGCTCGGGCAGCGACTTGCCTGTGCTTTTTTCAAAAAACGCGACACGATCAAACGGATCGAAGGGGCGCGCTTCGCCGTGCGCCAAAATAATTTGCAAGCGCGGAATCCAATCCGTTTCCTCGCAATGAATGAGATGGCCGACGACATCAAATGGGCTCCACGTTCCCGCGCCTTCGGTGGCGTTGGTCCATTGCTCCGACAATCCGCGCAGCAAAGTGTTCAATGTCGCCGGTGTTCGTTGCAAAACTTCGAGTACTTGTTCCAGTTTGAATTTCATGCTTCAATTCCTGCTTGCCCTGACTTTGATACAAAATTTGTCGCATACTGGGTTGACTTTGCGACAAAGCTTGTTATATTTCACCAAAAGGAGATTTATGTTCAGTAGAAAAATACTTCAAACCCTGCGTTTGTGGAAAAATCATCCCGATCACAAACCGCTCGTGTTGCGTGGCGCAAGGCAAGTTGGCAAAACCACCGCAGTGAAAATTTTTTCCTCGGAGTTCGAGAATTACATTTACCTCAATCTCGAATTAAAAGGGGATCGCGATCTTTTTACGGAAACGCTTTCGCTCAAAGAGATTTTCCAAGCCATCGTTGTGATCAAGAACATTCATGTGAAAAACGGCAAGACGCTGCTCTTCATCGACGAGATTCAAAACTCGCCGGTCGCGGTGAAGCTGCTCAGATATTTTTACGAGGAGATGAAAGATCTTTTCGTTATCGCTGCCGGCTCGCTCTTCGAATTGATGCTGGAAAGAAGTCAGATCAGTTTCCCGGTGGGGCGCGTGCAATTTGCCTATTTGTATCCGCTCACGTTCGAAGAATTTCTTGGAGCAACCGGCGCGGAACAACTGCTGGAAGTTTATCGCGCCGTGCCGGTGAAGCCGTTTGCCGTGGCCAAGCTCTTCGAGTGTTTTCATCGGTTCACTATGATCGGCGGCATGCCTGAAATCGTCAAGCAGTATTCCGCGAGCAGCGACGTGCCTTCTTTGAAAACGAAATATGAATCGCTGCTGACTTCTTATCTCGACGATGCGGACAAATACGCGCGCAATCCGGCGATGCGGCAGGTGTTGCGGCATTGCATCGAGTCGATTCCCTTCGAGGCCGGCAAGCGCATCAAACTGCAAGGGTTCGGCAATTCGAATTATCGCTCGCGCGAAGTCGGCGAGGCGCTGCGCACGATCGAGCGCGCCATGCTCATCAATTTGATTTATCCCGCCACGGCGCTGCAGCTTCCGCTCGTGGCTGACCTCAAAAAATCTCCTAAACTGCAATTCCTCGACACCGGCCTGCTGAATTATTTCGTGGGATTGCAGCCGGCGTTTTTTCAATATACCGATCTCCACGCGATCTATAAAGGCCTCATTGCCGAGCATATCGTGAGACAAGAGTTGATCGCGCAGAGTTCCGATGACAATAAAAAGATTTTATTTTGGGTGAGAGAGAAAAAGCAATCCAACGCCGAGGTCGATATCCTGCTGCCTTACAAAGGCTATGCGATCCCGGTGGAAGTCAAATCCGGCAAAACCGGCCCGCTCCGGTCTTTGCACCAGTTTGTCAATGAATCAGCGCATCCGTATGCGGTGCGTTTATACGAAGGCGGTTTCGAGATCGCCGCAGCGCGCACGCCCGAAGGTAAACCTTACAAGCTCCTCAACCTTCCCTATTTTCTCTCCGGCAAAATTCACGACTATCTCGATTTGCTGATCGCATCTTGAGCGGAGCGCATGGAGCATTGCGCCTCGTCTCCGCTCTCCGCCTCTCATTCCGCTTCCAGCCCTGCGGCTTTGACCACAAACTCCGGCGCGCGCGGTTCGCCCGCAAAAAAATCTTTCCCCTTTCCCAATGTCATGGCCCAGCGTTGCAACCACGATATTCCGGCCGGGCCGACGTAAGTATCCTGCGAGTGATACGCTTCATCGCGCAGCGCTTCTTCCAGGGTGATGAAAGCATATCCACGATTGACGAGCATTGCCGCCAGCGCGTCGAAGTAATCCGCATTGAGCAGGTTCGCATGCACCAATAGTGTTTGTTTGATTTCGCGGCCGAACAAGTCGCGCGATTGCTTTTCATAAAACTCAAACTTGCGTTCCATGTACGGAACATAGGCCTCGCCGACGCGTCGTTGCAATTCGGCGTCTCCGCGCTCGCTTGCGCGCACATACGCATGCGCGAAGATCCATTCGGAGTTGTCGATCGTGACCGGCGCGACGGCATAGCCATGCTCGGCAAGAAATTTTTCGACTTCTTTTTTCACGGCGAGGTTCGTGCCGGTGTGCAAGTAGGGATGGCGAAAATAACGCGGCTTCATGCTCTTTTGCGCGAGCAACTGCTTCGTGATTTCCTCGCCGCGCAGAATGTCATTTTTATAATCCGCCAACGCAATGCGATGCAAATCCGGATGAGAAAAAGAATGATTGCCCAACTCCAAGCCTGCGCCGATCCACATTTGCAGCAACGCCACCCGCGCCGTATCACTTTTGCCGTTGTCATACAACTTGGATTCGTTCACGAAACCAATCGCAGGCACGCGCTGCGCCGTGATGCTCGCCAGTAGTTTGGCCGTGGTTTGCCGCCAGGTTTTCGCGTTCATGCGCGAGAGCGGCAAATCGTCGAAGGTGATGGCAACGGCGCGTTGAATTATTGTCGCGGATTGTGTTTGGCCATGAGCCGTTTTATTTCCCCAAAGCATGAGGCTCATCATCGCCATTAATAGAACTCTGCGGGAAACTGTCACTGCACAATTCTCCTATGGAATATTGG
>CAYNDW010000294.1:4384-7588 GCA_964395375.1 uncultured Cytophagia bacterium | reverse complement strand
AGCGGTACGTGAGCTGGGTTTAGAACGTCGTGAGACAGTTCGGTCCCTATCTGTTGTGGGCGTAGGAAATTTGAGAGATGCTGCTCCTAGTACGAGAGGACCGGAGTGGACGAGCCTCCAGTATGCCAGTTGTCACGCCAGTGGCACCGCTGGGTAGCTGTGCTCGGATGGGATAAGCGCTGAAGGCATCTAAGTGCGAAACCCTTCTCAAGATTAGATTTCCCTTCCGCTTCGGCGGACTAAAGGTTCCTCGTAGACGACGAGGTTGATAGGTCACAAGTGTAAGGGCAGTAATGTCTTTAGCTGAGTGATACTAATAAACCGTGCGGCTTAACCAATTTTTTTGCTTCACAGTAGATTGTTAGTGGCTCGCATACGATACAGTTAAAATTTGAAAAAAATTCCGGTGGTTATGGCGGAGGGGTTCCACCTCTTCCCATTCCGAACAGAGTCGTTAAGCCCTCCAGCGCCGATGGTACTGCCTTGGTAACGAGGTGGGAGAGTAGGTCATCACCGGATTTTAATTTTAAAGGCTGCTTTGATTTCAAGGTAGCCTTTTTTATTTTATACGGAACATAAAACTATTTGCTCTTGTTGATGCTGGTATATCTTTTTTGAAGCAGTGAAGTTCTCCGGCTTATCATCGCTCAAAGGAAAATCACAATGCCTTCGAAACGCCATTGTCTAAAAAGCGCGTCAATAACCCTCTGCTCAATTTTGTGGTGCGCTTGTTCGCACAATATTATTCCACCCGAGCCTTCCGTTGACGACCTCAACTTCGACAGTATTAACACGATCATCTACTCACAACATATTCAACCGATATTCAATCAAAAGTGTATGTCCGCGAGTTGTCATAATTCCGTCGATCGCGCTGCGGGATTACAATTAACTTCATGGGAGGAGTTGATCAAAGGCTCAGCTTATGGGGAAGATATTATTTCTGGAAGTTCAAGGCATAGTCACTTGGTCGAACATATTCGCGGTATCGCCACGCCGAGGATGCCGTTGGGCAGAGACCCCTTGTCTGCGAACATGACAAGGTTTATTGCGCGCTGGATTGACGAAGGAGCCAAGAACGATGCGGGCCAACGCCCATATGAAGGCCTCACGCAAAAAGCCTATGTCACCAATCAAGGCGACGACTTGGTTTCGGTGATTTCCACGGAACGCAATATCGTCACGCGTTTAATTCCGGTCGGCGACTCTCCAACTTTGGACGTGCCGCATAATCTTTATGTGGATAAACAAAATAAGTATTGGTACGCTTCATTGATCGCCGCCGGCGAAGTTTGGAAATTTGATGTCGCAACTGATACGTTTCAAGGAAAATTCAAAGCCGGAAAATCGCCTGCAAACATCGTTGTCAGTCCCGACGGCACGCGCATTCTCGCGACGGACTGGGACGTGTTCAACGACGGCAAAAAAGTTCGTGTATTTGATGCGGCCAGTTTAACCGTCATGCGAGAGTTGGAAGTCGGTATTGCTCCGCACGGAATAAATTTCAGCCACGACGGCCAATTTATTTACATCACCAATTATCTTTCTGACAGCGTTTCGATTCTCCGCGCGAGCGATTATGAAGAAGTCGAGCGCGTGCTCCTCGCGCCGGATATTAATCCCATTAGATCCTCTCGTTTTCAACCTCTCCAAGTCGTATTAACCCCGGACGATCGTTTGGCATATGTGAGTTGTTTTAATTCGAACGAAGTCCGCATCATCGAGACTGCGTCGAAAACTCTGCTGGACTCAGTCAAAGTCGGCCGCCGACCTTTCCTTTTGGAGGTCACACCGAACGGCCAATTTGTTTATGTCGCCAATCAAGGCTCGAATGACGTAAGCGTCATTCGCGTGTCGGATAATCAGGTCGCCGCCACGATAAAAAGCCCGTCGTTTGCGAACCCGCACGGCGTCGCTTTCACTGCCGATGGACGTTATGCCTACATCACCAATGAAAATCTCAACGGCGATTTCCCCGCGCATCACCCCACCGAAGGCGGCGGCAATATCGGCAACGTGCAAGTCATCGATACCCAAACGCTGCAAGTCATCAAAACCATCGAAGTGGAAGTCGATCCCACCGGAATTATTGTTTTGCCGCGCTGATGCGAAAAATTCCTGAACAAAAGTAGTTGTTGACTTTCTAAAAAAAAATCGTATCATAAGGTCCATCATCGACTGCACAAAAAACCATAGTCCCGCCACACCAGATCCGTGCAGCACCAATCTCCGAACTCAGTCGTTAGGAAGTGACGATTGTCTTCTTGTTCCTCGCTGCGCTCTAACGAGCGCGCCCGAGTCGCCATCCTTCTCCGCCATGTCAGTGAGGTGGGGGATATAAGGTACATGGCTACCTTCTATTTCTCCAAAAATTTCGTCAAACTCTCGTGCAATCGCCCATGAGATAAGGCGCGCGTTTGTGCCGTTCTTTATCTCGTAAGTTGTTAATCCGTTCTTATGGGATGATCCTATGCCTAAGAAAGCTCATGCTATTCGTCTATCGCCCGGTGACTTACTGCCTCGCCCCGCCAACACAATTGCCGCCGGCCCTCACTTCGCGAAAACAGCTTTATCGTTTGGCGCAGTTGCAGCCATGCTCGTTGCATTCGCGCTACCTCTCGCCGCGCAAACCCAGGTTGGGCGTTTCCAAGACGAGTTCCTCAACAAGGCCGCGATTGCGCAACAACGCAACGTCACGATCGACACGCTGCAAGGCGTGATCACGCTCAAGACAATTGCGGACTCGCTCGAAGAGCGCCAGAATTTCCGCCTGTTCTTGAGCGGCGTGGATGCCTCTTTTAAAACGCCAACCCAAATTGAGCAGATCTGGGATATCGATGCTGTGCCGGGCGAAGATGACGTTTATTTGCTCACGGACTACATCGGACGGAGGGTTTTCACCTTCAATGCGTTTAGCGGAAACGAGGTTATTTCGAATTTCACAACCGACCTCATCAGTCCCGTTGATGCGCATCCCTTTCGCGAAAATGGCACGCTGAAAGTTTTGATCACCGAGGATAAAGGCGACGCCGGTACCAACCCGAACGGACGCATTTGGAAAATCAACAGTAGTAACCTGAAAACGGAATGGCTCTTTCCCGACTCTGCACGCATTTCACCGGATTCCGTGCGCGCGCCCTCCGACGCGGTTATGCTGCAAAACCGTTCAGAAATTTTGATCTGTGATGCGGGCAATAACCGTTT
>CAYNDW010000294.1:0-4374 GCA_964395375.1 uncultured Cytophagia bacterium | reverse complement strand
TTGCCATGAACGCGACCGGGCCGGGTGCGATTGTTTGGCGTTTCAAAGGTGATTTAATCAACCCGGTTGACGTGGACGTGGACTCGAGTGATCCGAGCGGAAGCGTTTATCTCGTGACCGATCAGTTCAATCATCGCATCGAACTGGTGCAACGCGTCGGCAACGGCGGAACGAGCCGCACGGTGTTTGGGGTCAAGGGCGTGCCGGGCAATTCGCGCACTTTGTTGAATCGGCCCACGGATGCGGATTTCCTTAACAACGGCAATATTCAGATTAGCGACGCGGGCAACAATCGTTTGATCGAAGTGACGCGGCAAGGCGTGTTTGTTCGGCAATTTGCGCATCCCTTGCTCAATCTCAATGATGCAGATCGCATCGAGCGCGGCGTGCATCAAGGCAAGATGATTGTAGCGAGCAAAAACACGCAAGCCACGAGCGTGGTCACAGCCAAGCGGCTCGGCTATGCTTCCGAAGTTTACATTTCACCTTCGCGCGATTTTCTACGCCTCGTGGACTTTGATACGATCACTTGGAGCGACAGCCTGCCTCCGGGAACCAACATTCGGCTGCAATTGCGCACCGTACGCAACGCGAGCGACACGACGAACGCGCCGTGGCTTGGTCCAACTGGCCCCTCGGATTTTTACACCGTAAAGTCAACACCGATTAATCCCGCGCACGACGGCGACCGCATTTATCAATTCCGCGCCTTCCTCTCTACCACAAGCAATCTCGAAACACCGTTGTTGCGCTCAGTGAAAGTGAAAGCACATTTCTTCGTCGCAGATTCAGAAGGCGTCGTCGTGTCGCGCGAAATTCGCGATGCCTCGAACGTGATTATTACCTCATGGCGCATGCTACGTTTTCAATCAAAGTTGCCGACTGTGCCGGGCGCTTCTCTGCAAGTTGATATTTTGGACAGCACGGGCACGCAGCTTTTCGCCGAGTTTCCCGCTTCTATAACTCCCGGAAATCCGTTTGAGATCGATCCCGACCGTGTGCCGGCGTTGCGAGGTCGCCAAGCGATCCGCTTGCGCGCCAAATTGAAAACCGAAAATGCCTTTGTCACTCCGCAGTTGTTGAATTGGGAAGTGGAATGGTCCGCGGTGCGTTTCGGGCCTTCGCAGATTCAGTTCGCGAATCGCAACCTCGATCCGCTTTCGTTCTTCCGTTTATCGAACACGAACAAAGACAGCGCGTATATTGTCCTCAACGACGCCAACGCGCAAGCGATCTTCGATACGATCACCGTGCAAGTGCAAAGCAAGCGCGTGGGCGATCGCGAATCTTTCTTCTTGCGCATCGATCCCGCCAATCGCGCGTTCTTCAGCACACGCTCCGGCATCCCGCTGGTTTTCAGCAACGAGCCGACGTTAAACAACAAGAAGCTTGAAGTGCGGGACCGCGACACGTTGTTCGTGTCCTACGTCGACCCTCGTGACGTCAACGATCGCAGCAGCGCGACCGCCATCGTCGTGCAGCGGGTGAAAGGCACGATTCAAATTGAGAACATCGCGAACGTGTCGCGCGATACGCTTGCGATTGGCGACTTTGCTTTTGTGCGCGTGCTCGGCGAGACCGATCACAACCTTTCGCCCACCAAACGCGACACCATCTTTGCGCTCCTGCGTGATTCACAAACGAGCGATCAAGAAATGCTCGCTTTGTTTGAGCTTGCCAATCCCAACACGCCCACGGTTTTCAATACCGGAAATTTTCGTAGCACGACCGGGGTTCGCTTGGTGAGAGACGGCAGCCCGCGCGGCGACGCCAAGCTCTTCACCAGCGTCGGTAACGTCATCACCGCAAGCTTTGAAGATGATTTTGATCTGACTGAAGACTTTGCGACGATTATAGATTCCGCTGGAATCTTCATTACGAGCGAACCTTTTATTCTCGAAATCGCGCCCAATCCTTATCGCCAGCAAAGCGGCAAGCCGTTTAAGCTGCGCGCCGCCACGCGCAACGGCGAAATGCTCATTCGCAAAGTTGAAATCTTCAATCTTGCCGGCGACCGCGTGACCACGATTGGCGAAGGGCAAATTCTTTTCAAAGGCCGCCCCACTCTGTCTGCGCGCCTCGGACGCGTCGAGGTGAATAATTGGTGGAGTTTGAAGGACAATAACTTCAGCGCGGTGGCGAGCGGCACTTACTTCGCCAAGTTCGACGTGCTCGTGAACAGTGAGCCGAGAACCAAAGTCATCAAATTCGTCATTGTGCAATAACGCCGGGGAGGTGGCTCATGCAACGCATTCACACTTTTCTCATGTCGCGGATCAACTTTAGGATCATAGCTATGAAATCTCACACTCGTTTCATGCTCTTGACGCTCTGCGGACTGCTTGCCGGTTTCGACTCTGCGCGCGCGCAACTGCCCGGCAACTTTGCCGCTCCGCTTTTGCGCATCAGCCCCTATGCGCGACAAGTTGCCATGGGCGAAGCCGCCACGGCGCTGTCGAACGATTTGAACGCGCTGCGTTACAACATCGGCAGCCTCGGCACATTGGAGTACAGCTCGTTCGGCATGCATTATCACCAATGGATCCAGGACACGTATCAAGGCGCGCTGGAAGGAGCCGTGCGCACACGCTTCGGCGTTATCGGCGCTAATCTGACGTACTTCGATGAGGGCGTGCTTTCTGAAATTGACGAGAATTTTAACCCGACCGGCTTCTCGTTTGACAATCACGATCTCGCCGTGACGCTGGGATATGGTTATCGTTTCATGCTCGTGAACAATGCCGAGCTGGGCGTGGGCCTCTCCGGCAAATACGTGCGGCAAGATTTGGTGAATCAAATCGGCACGGCTTTCGGAGCAGATGCGGGCTTTCGTTTCGCATGGAAGGGAATCGCGCTCGGCGCGACGCTGCAAAATTTTACGTTGAGCAAACTCCGCGTGGATTCCACGGCCACCTCGTTTCGCCTGCCGGAAACGATTCGCGGCGGTCTTGCTTTTGATTTGCCTATCCCCGATCGTCGCCTCAAATGGAAAGTCGCAGTTGATGCCGCGAAGTTCGCGGACAAGGCGGATAAGAATGTGCGTATCTATGCGGGCACAGAGTTGCGCCTTTCTGATTTATTCTCCGTGCGCGGCGGATACAAAATTCGTGACGAAGAAATCTCACGCTGGAGCGCGGGCTTCGGTTTGATCATTCCCATGGCATGGTTCGGCGGCTCGAGCACGAGTTTGGATTATGCCTATAGCCCGCTGGAAGCCTTCGACACGCAGGCCCATCGTTTTTCACTCTCGTTTAGTTTTGGCAAAGTCGCGGCGGCTACGGGGGTTTTCGCTTCCGGCGAAGCGCAAGCCGAGTTGGATAAAGCCCGGCGCGCGCGTGAAGAAGCCGAAGAAGCGCGCCTCGCCGCGCTCGAAGCCGAAGGCCGCTTGCGCGATGTGGAAGATCGCATGGGCAAGATGGAAGAAGAAATGAAGAAGCGTTTCGAGGAGTTGACGGAGTTGATCAAGTCTTCGAAAAATCTCAGCGCGCGGCAAGATCAGCAGGGGAACGTCGTTGCAACGATCAGCGATGTGGGCGTGGATGATATAAATTTTGATTTCGACAAAGCGGAAATTCGTCCGGCAATGGCCGATGCGCTCAACAAGATCACGGAGATTTTGACGAGCATTTATCCCGGCTCGCTCGTGTGGCTTTCCGGGCATACCGACAATCTCGGCACGGAAGAATACAATTTCCATCTCGCGCAGCGCCGGATCGATTCGGTCGTTCGCTATCTTGAAAGCCGCAATATTTTGCGCGGGCGTTTTGTCGATCCCATTCCTTATGGCGAGTGGCAGCCGCTCAACGACAATCGCACCGAGGCCGATCAAGCCGCTAATCGTCGCGTCGAGTTTCTCATTTACACCGGCGAGAACAAGCCCGGCGTGCATCCGGCTTCGATGATCCAAACCGTCGCGGTGCGCAACGATTCGATCGTGGTGGAAGGCAATGGCACGTTAACCTTCACGCAAAAGCTGTTGGATAATCCGCCGCGTGCGTTGCTCGTCTTCCCCAAAGTTTATATTCCAGACGCGAAGACCTTTACCATCAACAAAGGCAACGTGCAGCAAGCGCGCCTGGGTTTCCATCCTGAAGAGGGCAGCACCTGGGTTGTGCTCGATTTGTTCGCGCCGGTTGCGCCCGTGGCTACGAGCGTTGGCAAGACCGTAAGAATTTTGCCCGAGCCTGCGGCTTCGGCAACGAAAGAGCAGAATCAATGAGACTAACGCGACGCACTTTCAAAGTGCGTCGCGGCTCAAATTAAAATCTCACGCGTGTTATTACTCCGAGCGAAATTTAGGTTACACTTTTCCTCCTAGCGTGTCATTCAGAAGGAATCTTTTTACTCGCTGGAGATACTGCCGAGTGCTCAAAA
>CAYNDW010000293.1:0-7637 GCA_964395375.1 uncultured Cytophagia bacterium | reverse complement strand
ATCGCTCTGTCGATCCCGCTGCTGCTGGGTGTCAGAGCCACGGTGTTGATCCATCAGATCAGTATGCCCACCTATGCCTTGCTGCAAGAGGATAGACAGGGAATAGCCCGCGTGTTCGAACTGCAAATGGGGCTGGTAGGATTCATGTTCATTCCGCTGGCGACGGGTGTGGCAGTGCTCGCTCCGATCATTGTGCCATTGGCATTCGGCCCACAATGGCTTGTGATCGTCGAGCCACTGAGGGTGCTTTGTGTCTATGCCGTTCTTGCCGGGTACTCGAGCGTGATGACCGCCTTGCATTACGGGGTCAATCGGCCTGATCTTCAGATGATGAGTTGGAGAGGGCAGTTTCTTTTTTACGCCGTGGCGATTGTGCCCCTGACTATGGGTTTCGGCCTGACGGGCGCGGCCGCCGCGCTGGTCTCCAGTTACATCGTAGGAGTGTTCCTGCAAGGGATCGGAACTCGAGAACTTCTAGGACCAGTGGTGAGCTCGATACTATGGCCTACCGGAAGAGCCTGTCTCCTTGCAGGGCTCCTTGCCGTGATGATTCTTCTACTATCGGATACAGGTTCGTCTCTGTCTCTCTCTTGGGTTCTGGCCTCAGCCTGCCTGGGAGGATTGGGCCTGTACAGCTACTACCTCTGGCTGGTGGAGGTTCCTCGCTTGAAAGTCCTCTGGGAGCATCGCTGAGAGATGATCACCGGCATAGGCTCATAGGCAATTCAATGATCGATCTCTCGATTATCATTGTCAGTTACAACACGAAAGAGGCCCTCCTCGATTGTCTTCGTTCTGTTTATGCGCACACGACGGCGATCACGTTCGAAGTGATTGTCGTCGACAATAATTCGAAGGACGGGACGGTCAGCGCGCTGAAGGAAGCGCATGTTGTTGCGACCATTATTGCGAACTCGGATAATCGTGGATTCGCGAAAGCGGTCAATCAGGGCTTGATTGTGAGCCGTGGTCGACACGTGTTGTTGCTCAACAGCGACACGATCGTCAAGGATCAGGCCTTCGCAATCATGGCGGCGTATTTGGACGATCATCGTGACGTTGGGGCGGTCAGTTGCCGGCAATGGACGGGAGATGGGGATCTGACTCACACCTGCTTTCCGTTTCCCTCCATTCGTGATCACCTCTTTTACTCGGCGTTGTTTCAACGGATGGCCCCGGCCATGCAGGCGGCGGCTGCGGCGGCACACACGGTCGATTGCACGCGATCCCAAGATGTCGATTGGGCGAACGGGGCCTGTCTGATGATTCGGCGAACAGTACTGCAACAATTAGGAGGACTGGACGAAGAGTTCTTTATGTATTTTGAAGATGTCGATCTGTGCCGGCGTCTGCGTCAACAGGGGCTTCGTGTGCGGCATATGGCCGAAGCCGGTATTGTCCATCTCATCGGCCGCAGCAGCGGGCACGATCGTGAACGTCTACAGCTCGTATGGGAGTTGAGCCGGATACGGTATATCGAGAAACATTTTTCTCCCGTCAAGCGCTGGCTCATGAAAGGGTGGATCGCAGGCGGCGCAGGATGGCGCTTGATGCAGTCGATAGGGTATGCGCCGGCGTCGCGGCGTCAGCGGGTAGAGAGCTGTCTGACCACTGTCCGTCGATTGTGGGGTGGGCCTCAGTTGCTTGAACAGGTGCATATCTATACATCAGGACCGCAAGGGTAGGAGCAGGTTGATCTCATGGAACGACGAGAAGCCTATCCGACCGACACGCAACATATTGTGAACTTGTCTGGCTATGTGTGGGCAGCCGAGCAAGTTCCAGAACTCGAACGATTGCACGTGCTCGATCTTGCCTGCGGGACCGGCTACGGGTCCGAGTATTTGAGTGGCAAGGCCGGTCGAGTCGTCGGAGTGGATTGTGCCCCTCACATCGTTGCCCGCAACCGTGCCCGCTACGGTCATTCCGGCGCGTCGTTTTTGGCGATGGATGGCTGCGCGCTCGGTTTTCGTGACGATTCGTTCGACTGTATTCTGTCACAGGATACGATCGAACATATCGTGGACGATCACCGGTTCGTGGCGGAGGTCGCGCGCGTCTTGCGCAATTCCGGCATGCTGGTCATCTTTACGCCGCACGGGAAGGGCGTGGCATACAAGCCAGAAGATCCCTATCACGTGCGGGAGTATAGCCATGAGGAGTTTCGTGACATTCTGTCCCCATACTTTTCGAGTATCCGCTGGTTCGGCCGCCGCCAAGGATCTCGATTAAAAGCGGCAGAGCGGTCGATGGATTCTGTTCGGCGATATGATCCAGGAGGCATTCGGAACCTTATACCGAGGCCGATTCGGCATTGGCTTGGCAGTGTAGTCAGTCGGCTTCAAGGGGGTCCTACATTGGAAGCCATTACTCCTCAGGACGTTGAATATGAAGAAGGTGTCGCTGGCGACACGAATCTCATAGGGATTTGCATGAAATGAGACAGATCGGCGAAACGAATGTGGAGAGACGATGGTCTCCCATTGCATTGTTGATCGTGACCGGTGTGGTTGGATTACTGGCGCGAGCATGGACGATTCTGCATACAGCACGGCATGGGTATGCCATCGACGATCTGTTTGACGCCGTCGCGTGGAATCTGGCGTCGCTGGGAGCCTTTACTCTGGACGGCACGACACCGTCGGCGCACGTCGGTCCCCTGTATCCTCTGTTCCTGGGGGCGTTTTATCTCGTGGTCGGTCACCGGCCCGAATGGGTTCCCTATCTGCATGTGGCCTGTGATATCGGAGCAAGCCTCTGTCTCTATCGAGTAGGAATGAGACTCTTCGGTTCCTGGACTGGCGCAGTCGCAGCGTCGGTGTTGTTCCTATATCCAGCCTATTGGACATACGATCCGAGGATCAGGAGTGAAAGTCTCTTGACGCTGCTGATGACTGCCTGGTTGTGGGCGACAGTCTCGTGTATGAATTCTCGGCGGCCGTATACGTTTGCCATTGCGGGTGTGCTTGCCGGATTGACCATGCTCTGTAAGCCGGCCGCGATGTTGCTCGGCCTCTGTGTCGTCGCATCGGTCTATTGGGGAAAGGAGACCATCGGAGTCAAGACTCGCTTCGCAGCCTTCTATCTGCTGGCTTGTCTGCTGATCGTCGCACCCTGGACGATACGGAACTATCTGACATTCGATACGGTGATACCCATTTCTGCAGGAGTCGGCGCCGGACTCTGGATGGGGAGCGACCCCCTCTCGCGGGGGAGTTGGCCCATGCCGTACGAGACCGAGTCGAAGATTTGGGAAACCGCAGGAATCACACCCTTGCCCTATGCCCATGCGATGTACGAGGTATCAACCGATCAGCTTCTGCGCGTGAAGGGATGGGAGCGTATCACAGAGCAACCGACGCGATATATCTGGCTGTCCGTGACGCGGATGTTCGATTTCTGGATTGGAAATCAATTTTACCTCGTAGGTTCCGAAGAGGGATTCATGCGCGGGCTCATGAATGACGCTCTAGATCGAGGCTGGTTTGTGGCCGGCTACAGTGCGGGAAAACGATGGCTGCTGGTTCCTGGTTTAGCCCTGCTGGCTCTCTGGAGCGCGTGGTTTCACCATGCGCGTTGGCGAGCCCTGGTACCGCTGTATATATTTCCGCTCGGTTTGATGTTGGGGTACATCCCATTCACAGTTGAAGCTGGCCGGTATGCGTTGCCTGTGTTACCGTGCCTTATCGTTCTGGCCGTCGCGGTTTTGGCGCAGGTTCGTCTCCCGATGGCGTCGTTGCGTCGCCGACAACATCTTCCCATAAGGCTATGAATCAGATGAGTTACGATCTAACCGGAAGCCAGTTCAATCGTCTGGTGCGAACCTATCGACCTTCGCAGTACGACACGTTTGGAGCGCAAGACCCTCGCTTCACGAAGCCAATGAATCATGTGTTGAAATGTCGCGATCGGCTCCATGTTGCGCTTCGGAGCGGATTGAGGTGGTTGTCCGATGAGCCGCACACGATTGTAGATTTCGGGCCATTCCCAGGGAGCCTGTTGCGCCTCTTGCGTGAAATTCAGCCGACGAAAGCGGCGCGTCTGTTCGGCGCCGGGCTGATGGCCAGTCCAGAGTTCGTACAGTTCATGAGGCAGGATGCCGGTGTGGAGATCCTTACCGTCAATCTCGATCCAGCAGGGCAGCAATTTACATCCAAAGGATACCAGGAAACAGTTCCGCTCCCCGATCGTTCGGTACAACTCGTCTTTGCATTGGAGATCGTTGAACATCTCACCTCACCCTTTCATCTGATGACGGAAGCCTACAGAATTTTGAAGTCCGGCGGTCATCTTGTCATCACCACACCCAATGTGACTCGTATCGGCAATGTCTTTAAGCTGTTGATCGGACGATCGCCCAACGATCGTCTGGCCCCTCCCGGCTACAACGATCCGAACGACGAATGGCGACCGCATGCGAGAGAGTATGCGATGCACGAGCTAGCAGAGATGCTACGACATGTGGGATTCGAGATCGCGCAGGCGAATTTTTTTCTTGGCGAAGACACACAGGATTGTCGGCAGTCCACTCGCCAGAGCGCCGTCGACTGGGTGAAGGTGCCCTTCTACCTGTTTCCCCATTTACGCGGGAGCTTGTTGGTCGTGGGGAGAAAGCCATGATGCCTGCCGTCGTTGCAGAACTGGCCGGGTCATCGGGTTATGGAGGGGGTGAACGGTATCTGGAGTTGCTGTGTGACCGACTCGACCGCACTCGGTATCGGCCGATCCTGATCTGTCCAGAGCCTGGTCCATTCATCGAGCGCATGAAAGAGAGAGGAGTAGAGACGCATCTTGTCCATCTGGCCCCACTGTTTAACCCTTTCGCCCTCTGGCGGTTGGCGCGGTTGCTGATACACGAGCGCGTCACTATCCTACAAACGCATGGAGCGAGGGCAAACTTCTATGGACGGATTGCAGGGTACGTCGCCGGTGTGCCGGTCATTATCTCGACGGTTCATAATTCACTGCAAGATTATGAGGTCTCTCCGTTTACACGATGGCTGTATGCGCGGTTGTTGCGCATGACGCTTCCATTGGCCCATCGGATTATCTGTGTTTCGGAGGCGAATCGACGAGACGCGATCGAAGAATGTCCGAGCGCGGCGGCGGTGACGCAGACGGTCTACAATGGCGTGGATCTCTCTGCTTTCTCCACACAGCCGAACCGTCAAAAAGTGAGACGGGAATTAGGAGCGACGCAGGGGCCGGTGCTGGTGACGATCGCGCGATTGACCGAGCAGAAAGGCCATCGCTACCTGCTGAGGGCTCTTCCTGACATACTCGACACATGGCCTCAGCTCAGTTGTGTGTTCGTTGGAGAGGGTGAGCTGCAACAGGCATTGCATCGTATGGCGATCGACTTGGGCGTCGAACAGGCGTGCCGTTTTGTCGGAGTCCGTGAGGATATTCCCGATATTCTGGCTGCGGCGGACCTGTTTGTGCTGCCCTCACTTTCCGAGGGGTTCCCCTTTGTGTTGTTGGAAGCATTGGCCATGGGTTGCCCGGTTGTGGCGTCGCGAGTCAACGGCGTTCCAGAATTGATTGGGCATCAGAAGACGGGATTGCTGGTGCCTCCGCGAGATCCTCAGGCGTTGGCAAGGGCGATCAGGGACATGCTGAGCAATCCGGCCGCTGCATCGAGGATGGGAGCGGAGGGACGAGCCCTGGTGCGAGAGCGCTTTACGGTGGAGCCTATGGTTGCAAGCACCACGGCGATCTTCGACTCGGCGATGAACGATGCAGGTGTGCCGGTGCCGGCGCAAAAACGAGTGGCAGCGTGAAGACTGCAGCAATGCCGGAGACAGAACAGATCCTCTGCCCCTGTGGCAGTCGCTCGATGTTGGTCGAGGTGTTCCACACACTGACCAGGCGGTATGTCCGTTGCCCTGACTGCGACCTCGTGTTTCAGAATCCTCGCCCGTTAGGGACCATGGTCGAGGAGTTTTACCGAGAGGACTACGACGAGGCGTATGGCGAAGCAGAGGCCTCGTCGGATCGATACCCGGTGTTTGAGAGTGTTGCTCGCCGTCTTGGACTGTATCGGCAGCCTCCCGGCCGGTTACTCGATGTCGGGTGTGGCGATGGCGCGTTCTTGTCGCTGTGTCAGTCGGCAGGATGGACCTGTTACGGGCTGGAATTATCGAAGAAGGCAGCCGCGCGCGCTGCTCGCCGAGGACTGAAGGTGCTTCCGCCCGATTGGCTCGAACGGAGCGATCAACACGAGCCGTTCGACGCGATCACCCTTGTCAACGTGTTAGAGACCGTGACGAATCCGACAGGCCTCTTGAAGCAAGTCGCCGGAGCCTTATCATCGTCTGGCCTCCTTGTGATCAGAGCGACCAACGGGGCCTTTCACATTCCGATGCGAATACCGGCCCGGTGGGTCGGGTCCCGCTATGATCAGGCGTTTCACTTGTTTTTGTACTCGCCTCAAGCGCTCCGCTCGCTGTTGAAGGGTATTGGATTACAAACCATTGCGATCCATAACTCGGTTCCGAGTCGAGGGCCTCTCACCTCGACGAATCCATGGACCAGTCGTCTGAAATGGCGAGTCGGCGCGACGGCATTTTGGTCCTGGTCGGAGCTGCTCTATAAGGCGACGGGAGGGCGCATAGTATCGGCTCCCTCGTTTGAACTCATCGCCAGGCGAGGTGAGGGATTGTCGTGAGTAAAGCCCATTGGTTCAGTCTCCGGGGGCGGCGCGCAATCAGATTTTTTGGCATGGTCGTCGCGCTCTGTCTGCTCGCCGCATTAGCCACGCTCGGAGTGCGGTCGCTCCTGACCTCGGTTGGATCAGCCAAACATATTCGATATGAACCGGTCGATGTGCCGCCTCAGGAGGTTTCTCCCCGCCATCAAAAAGAACGGGACGAATACGAACGGAGAGATCGAACCGTGACGGAGCAGAATCAATAGCCTGTTCAGTTGGAGTCATCATTTATGTGTGGGATTTGCGGCCTTGTGGGGGACAGCGATCCAGTTCTATTGGACCGGATGCTCGATCGGCTGGTCCATCGAGGGCCGGATGACGAAGGGACGCATCGTGGCGCAGGTGTAGCATTAGGCGTACGGCGATTACGTGTCATCGATCCAGCAGGCGGTCATCAACCGGTCAGAAACGAAACCGGCTCTGTCTGGGCGGTCCTGAACGGAGAGATCTACAATTATCGCGAACTCCGCGAGGAATTGATCCAAAAAGGCCACCGCTTTCAATCCCATGGCGATACGGAAGTTCTGGTCCATCTCTATGAAGAGGAGGGACCGGAGGCAGTCTATCGGTTGAGGGGCATGTTTGCCTATGCTCTCTGGGACCGAGAGCGGGATTTGGT
This sequence comes from uncultured Cytophagia bacterium, assembly GCA_964395375.1. Taxonomy (GTDB): domain Bacteria; phylum Zhuqueibacterota; class Zhuqueibacteria; order Zhuqueibacterales; family Zhuqueibacteraceae; genus JABWAN01. Next base: position 309 of record CAYNDW010000293.1, on the reverse strand, counting down.
GTTGTTGGTTCGTGATCGATTGGGCATCAAACCGCTGTACTACTCTGTCCAGCCGGGGAAAGCGGGGGCCGCTCATCGAGTGCTCTTTTCGTCTGAACTGCCGTCGCTTCTGGAGGGAATGCCGGAATGGACCATTCGTCCTCAGGCTATCGCAGATTTCCTGTCGCTGCTCTATGTTCCTGGTCCCGACACGATCGTGGAGGGCGTCTATCAGCTTCGACCAGGCGAGGCCCTCAAGATTGCACGGGGTCGCTTGGAGTTCTGGCGCTAGTATCGTCCGGAGGAAGAAGTTGTCAGGCATTCTGCGGT
>CAYNDW010000292.1:6246-7640 GCA_964395375.1 uncultured Cytophagia bacterium | reverse complement strand
ACTATTTTTAATCTTCGCCTTGCAAGGCCAATTGATGATCAACCGCCTGTCGCACAGCGTGGGCGTGGCCGATGGCGGGCCCGGCTTGCCGATGGTGAATTGGAGCAAGATGGGCGGCGATCTGCGCATTGCGCACGCGCTCGGACTGCACGCGCTGCAATTCATTCCGCTCATTGGTTGGTTGCTCTTCAAAAATCGCGAGCGGCTGAAATTTTTCGGCGCGCATGCGACGCTGTTCACGGTACTCTTCGCCCTTGTTTACGCGGCGATTGGTTTCGCCTTGCTGGCGCAAGCTCTGGCGGGAAAGCCGCTCTGGGCAAGTTCGGCAATCGCGTCTTTGCTCGGTTGTGGCTAAATCGTGAGCCGATTGCTGGCGCCGCTCCCATGGCCTGGAGTCGCTTCGCTCGTGATAAAGAACTTTTAAAATTTTATCCTGCGCTTGCACTACGAATCCCCTATTCATTCGACAGCAGGAGGTGAGCGATGTTCATCATGCGTCCCATCGGAACCGTGCATAGTCCCTACACGGAAACCGCACAGATTCCCCACGGCCCGGGCGCGAAACACGAGGCCGAGGGCGTGCTGCAAATTCTGCCGGAGTTCGAAGCCGGGCTGAAAGATATCGAAGGCTTCTCGCACTTATTTGTGCTATGGGTTTTCGACCGCGTCGAGGGTTTTGCTCTCACGGCAACGCCGCCTTCGGATACTCGGCCCCATGGTGTTTTTGCCACACGCTCGCCGCGACGACCCAATCCCATCGGCCTCACCGTGGTGCAATTGCTCAAGCGCGAAGGACCGCGTCTGCGTGTGCGTGGCATCGATATGTTGAATGAGACTCCGCTTCTTGATCTTAAGCCATATCTTTCCAGCGTGCTCGCGGAGACGTTGAAGCGGGGATGGCTGGCCGAAGCCGAAGCGCGAAAATAAACCGGCGCGCAGTCCGGCTTAGGCGCAAGCATTTTGGAATTCGATAAAATTTTTGCGTCGTAGCTTGTCCTCACCTACTATGCAACCTTCCCTCAACTCTTGGAGCCTCTTGCTCCTGCTCGCCGCGGCGCAAGGCATTTTTCTCGCGCTCGTATTGTTTACGCATCGTCGCGGCAACCAACGCGCGAATCGAATGCTCGCATTGCTCGTCTTTCTCTTCGCCCTGCGGCTGCTCGAAACCGTGGCGTATTGGACGAAGTATCTGCTCGTGTTTCCGCATGCGTGGCTCAGCACCGGCGCGCTGCAATTCCTGTTCGGCGTGTTGCTCTATTTCTACGCGAAAATTTTAACGACCGCGCATTTCAAATTCCGCCTCCGCACCGCCTGGCATCTTTTGCCCTTCGCGATGCAAACCCTCGGGCTCGCGCGTTTCTATGTTTTACCTGGCGCCACGAAGCTCGCGATTT
>CAYNDW010000292.1:0-6236 GCA_964395375.1 uncultured Cytophagia bacterium | reverse complement strand
TTGCGCTCATGCAGGTTTTGCACATGCTCATTTATACCGGCCTCACGTTGCGGGTGCTGCGCGCACATGCCCAAAAATTTCAAAACGGCGCGCTCTCGTTGGAGCGCATAAGTTGGCAATGGCTGCGACAATTGACTTTCGGGTTCGGCGGCTTTGTGCTGTTGCTGCTCACGTACATTATCGCGCTGCGTTTAGGTTTTCCTTACAGCCGCGGCCTCGATGCGCTCGTGCTCGTCTGTTTAGCGGGATTGATTTACGCCCTCGGATTCATGACGCTGCGTCGCCCGGAAATTTTCTCCGGCGCGTTGACGCTGAAAGCCGCGCCCAAATATGAAAAATCCGCGCTCACTTCGGCGCGCGCGGAAACTTACCTCGCGAAGCTGCGGCAGATCATGGCCGCCGAAAAGTTATACGCGCAGAGCGAATTGAAACTCGCCGATCTCGCCGAGAAACTCGACCTCTCTCCGCATCACCTTTCGCAGATCATCAACGAAAAGCTTGGGCAAAATTTTTTCGATTTCATCAACCACTATCGCATCACCGCAGCGCAACAGTGGCTGGAAGATCCCGCCAAACAGAACTACACCATTTTGAGCATCGCGCTCGAAGTCGGTTTCAACAACAAAGCCTCTTTCAATTCCGCGTTTAAGAAACACACCGGCATGACGCCCTCGCAATTTCGCGACACCCGCGTCAAAGCCGATAGGGTTTGACGTCCATCCTGCTCGGCAGCGACGCTTTTTCCCGCCTGATTTTTTATCTTGTGCAAGAAAGGCGAACGTAGATTTTGCGGATCGGGTGTTTGTGAACTCGGCGGCCCAACTCGTTGCTCCCGCACGCTTCCCATTACTGTTATTCACCAGGAATTGCCCTGGTCGTTTGGCCTCCCGCGCATGATGAAATCGTAGCGCTGCCACGCATTTTCGGCGTAATCTTTTTAAGCTTAGGGTTCATTTAAAAATAACTTCCCGTGCGAAAGTAGTCCCCGTCCCTTGTGGGCGGTTGGTGAGGCACCAACTTTAAGTGCTTCATCAATGCCCCACAAGAGGGCAAGGCTACGACGAACTCGGGAAGTAATTTTTAGGCGCTCACTTAGGAGTCAACGCCTAGTGCCCAAAAAGATTCTTCTTAAATGACAGCGCCGAGAAGCAATTGCCGAATTTGAAAATCACAACCAAGAAAGGAACTCCAGCCATGCGAGCATTGTGCCTGTTGTTGCTCTGTGCCTCGTTGTTGTGCGCGTGCCGCTTTGATCAAACTGAAAAAGAGTTTGTGCAAGCGCGCGCCGCGCTTTTGCAAAAGAGCATGCACGCGGATAGCGCCGGTCTCGTGCAAACCCGGCAGCGTTTTGAAAAACTGTTGCAGACTGAAAGAATCTCGCGCCACGACTCGCTCGCCGCGTGGACGCATTACTACATTGCTTTCGCGAACTGGCAATTGGCATTCGTGACCATGGGCAACCGCAAAGAAGCGCTCCAACTAGTGGAAGGCGCGCTGGCACATTTGGCCACGGCGACAAAGCTGCGAGAGAACTTGCCGGAAGCATATGCCGTGATGCGGCGCTGCCAGTACTGGGTCTTCACCCTCGATCGCAGCCGAGGTCGAAGCATTTTTGCCGAGAGCAATGCCGCTTTGCAAAAAGCGCAAGCCCTGGCGTCCACGCATCCCGTCGTCATGCTCGAAGAAGCCATTGATTTTTTTTATAAACCGCCACAGGCCGGCGGCGATCAACAAAAAGGCGCGGAGCGGTTTCAAGCCGCGCTGCGAGAGTTTGAAGCGCGCAAACAAATGGAGCCGACGCAGGCGCGATGGTGGCAAGCCACGGCGCACATGATGTACGGGCAAACGCATCTCGCGCTGGGTAAAACCGAAGAGGCCGAGCAGGAGTTTCAAGCGGCGTTAAAATTCGAACCGAACTATGACTACGTTAAAAGCGTGATGCAGCCCATGACGCAACTCGTGAACACACCTGCGGTGCGCAATCTCTCTTCCGCACCGTGGACGTTGTTGGCGCGTGATTCTGAAAGCGATGGGGTCAACCCCAATTGGGCCGCGGTCAATACGCTGTCGTACTTTTATGATGCGGCGACGGACACGGTTTGGTTCAAATTCGATTTGGCGCGTTTGCCCAATCCCCATGCGTTTGGCATAAACCTGGTTGTCGATACGGATGACGATCAAAGCACCGGCGCGAATTGGTGGGGCGGCAATGGTGCGTTTACGTATGACCGGCTCGTGAGTGTGTGGGTGGTGAAGAGCGGCGCGCATGCGTATCGCGGCGCGGTGGGCGTGGGCGATTTTTACGGCGTGACTGCGGGGCGTTATACCAATCTCGCGCGCAATAATCTCGCGTTTCGCGCGGACAGCACGCAGCGCATGATGTTGCTCGGCATCAAACGCGCGGAGCTGGACGATGACGGCCGCATGCGCCTCATCGCCGCGGTCGGCTCGCATGCGGGTTGGAACGATGATGTGCCGGATTCGAGTTCGGCGCGGCTTGAACTAAAATAACATGGCAAGAACAAACACTAAGAAAACGCGGATGAAGATAACCTCGCTAGCGAAGATTGCGTTGGCAATCGGTATGATGGTCATCCTTGCAGTACTCAGCATACTCGTGCAGCAATTGTTGTTCGGCAAAATTAACGTTGTGGTTACCTCCGCGGTGATTTCGACTTCTGCCTTTTCGATTTGGCGATTGCTGTGGAAGCCCGCGAAGTAATTCCCGCCTAACCCGGCTCCGGTTTGGCAATGGCATTCGTGCTTTTGCCAAACCGGATTCGCGGCTCTCGCCTCACCCAACATTCCAATTGCGAATACGCCAAGTTTTTTCTATATAGTCCCGTAATTCTGCGCATGAAATATCGAACCCCGATTCCCCTTAATTCCGGTGGCTGAACCGGTTGGGCAAAGACTTTGTCTCACCGTTTGCTGATTTGAAAAAGACACGAAGGCCTTGCAAACTGCGGGTTCGGCCACGCGCTCATGGCGTAAACGCGAAAAGAATCATCACGCATGCCCTGGCTCTCCGATAAACTCCTCCAACATTTGCAAACCGTGGCTGACGTGCCCGACCTCAGCGCCACGAAATACCGCGTGCTCGAAAAGTTTGCGACCGGTGGCATGGGCACGATCTATCTCGCCGAAGACATGCAGCTCCGGCGCAAAGTCGCATTGAAAGTTTTGCATACGCCCGACGATTCCGGGGAACTAGCGCAACGTATGCTCCGCGAGGCGCGCGTGCTTGCCCAACTGGAGCATCCCAGCATCGTGCCCGTGCATGACGTCGGCGAGCTGCCCGATGGCCGCGTGTTTTATGTGATGAAGTTCGTGCAAGGCCGCCGCCTCGATGAATATGCCCGGCAGGAGCAGGAATTGCCGGAGCGCTTGCGCCTCTTTCAAAAAATTTGTGAAGCCGTGGCCTTCGCGCATTCTCACGGCGTGTTGCATCGCGATTTAAAACCGGAAAACATTATGGTCGGAGCCTTTGGCGAAGTGTTGGTGATGGATTGGGGACTGGCGAAGGTACAGGAGCAGAGGATGGAGGAAAAAAATTCGAAGATTGAAGATCGTGAATCGTGGATCGTGGATCGAGCATCCCGCAACCAGCAACCAGCATCTAGCCACGAAACCCAACACGGCACAGTGATGGGCACGCCGGCATATATGTCGCCCGAACAAAAACGCGGCGAGGTTGAGCAACTCGATCAACGCACGGACGTGTATGCGCTCGGCGTGATCTTGGCGTTCCTATTGAGGTCGAGCGCAGTCGGACTTGCGCAAAACGGCGCGGAAAATTCCTCTACGCCGTATCGCGCAAGTCCGGCTTCCCCGAACACACACGCGCCGAAACAACTTCGCGCGATTTGCACGAAAGCCATGGCCCAAGACAAGGCGCACCGCTTCGCAAGCGCACAGGCGCTCGCCGCGGATGTGGAGCGCTTTTTAAATGGCTTGGCGGTTTCTTCTTATCGCGAGAATCCGTTTGAAATTCTCTGGCGGTGGATCAAAAAATTTCAATTCATGCTTTTGCTCGTGCTCGTTTATTTGATCGTCAGAATCCTGCTCTTTTTTTGGTTTCGGCCTTAAAGAAATTCGCGGCGAGGTTTAATGGAAGCTTGAAGCACGACCGCGCCTGCAACATCGTTTTGCGCACGGCCCACTTGATTGGAACAGTCCCCCGGCGATGAACACGCGCAATGCTGTGAAGTAGTTTCCACTCACCCATTAACTCAGAAGGAGGAAATTATGTCGAAACCCCTGTTAGGTTTGATTCTCGGAACGGTGCTTGGCGTAGTCGATGGTTTAACCGCTTGGTTCGAACCCGAGATTGCCAATCGTGTGGATGCCGGCGCGGCCATGACCGGCATCGTGATTGGTTCTTCGGTTAAAGGTTTGCTCGCCGGATTGATCATCGGCTTCTTCGCGCGCAAAGTGAAATCGCTGAAGAGCGGCCTCCTTTTCGGTGGCGCGGTCGGACTGTTGCTAGCGTTTCTCATCGCGGCGATGCCCGATGAAAATGGCAAACATTATTGGATGCAAATCATGCTGCCCGGCACTATCGTCGGCGTTATTCTCGGTTACGCGACGCAGAAGTATGGCAAAGAAGCGAAGCCCGCGACCGCGCATTGAGTTTCGCAGCTTGACTAAAAATATAATCTTCTTGCCACGGCTCAGCCGTGGCATTTGCGTTTATCAAGCCACGGCCCAGCCGTGGCTAAACTATTTTAGAGAAAATCTTCATCCATGCGTTCCTGCCTTCGCCTTGTTCTTATCTTGTGCCTTTTCATGTTTAATTCCGCGCGCGCGCAATCCGCGTCCGTGCCGCTGCAACATGCGATCTATCCTTTTCTCGAACGTCTCATTACTTATCTCCCGCAGCGCGCGCTTGATTTGCATGTCACGCCGGTGAGTCGCGATCAAGCAATGGCCATTTTGCAGGAAGCGCAATCTGTCGCGCCGCAACTTTCGCGCGCCGATCAAGCGTTGCTCAAACAATACCTCGCGGAGTTTACCGATCCGCAAGTTGGCGCGCGACTGCCGCGCAACGGCGAAAGGCATTTTTTTAGATATGAAGAAAACAGCGCGCAGCTTTTCGGCGATCTTTTTGCGAGCCAGCGGTTTGAGCTCGAGCGCGGCGAGGAGGTGAAGGACGCCAAAGAAATCTCCCGCACGCGGGTGGGAGCGCGATTGCGCGCGCAATTGCCGCCGCGTTTGCTGATCGCCGCGGAGGTGAGCAATATTCTCGAACGCGGCACGAACGATAGCACGGAAGTTTTTCAGCCGGGCAGCGGCTCACCCGTGGTGCTCTCCGGCGCTTCCGCGTTTCGCGAGACCGCGATTGCGTATGGCCGCGTGCGCTTGCCCTGGTTTGAAGTCGAAGCGGGCCGCAATCAGTTCGCGTGGAATGTCAGCCCGCTCACGCAGCTTGCACTGTCGCGCGACAATCAGCCTCTCGATCTCGTGCGGCTCGATGCGCGGTGGCGCAAGTTTCGTTTCGTCTTTGCGCACGCGAATTTGCGCGCCACTTCGAGAAAATTTCTCGCGGCGCATCGCTTGGAAGTTATGCCGTTTTCTAAGCTACTCGTGGGGGTGGGCGAGACGGTTATTTATGGCAAACGCGCCGCGGAGTTTGAGTATCTCAATCCGTTGATGCTTTATCACGCTGCCGAGCATTTGCTGGGCGATAAAGACAACAACGTGCTCACGCTGGATTTTTCATACTTCCCGCGACCCGGCCTCAAACTTTATGGAGAAATCTTCATCGACGATTTGAGTTTGGAATTTCCTATTGGCACATATTTCGGCAATAAGCTTGCGTATCTTGCGGGCGCGTTTTGGGTGCAACCCTGCGGTTGGCGCGAGGCGGACGTGCGCGTGGAATATGCGCGCCTCGATCCGTTCGTCTACACGCACGACGACTCGGCGAACATTTACGAAAGCGAGGGCGAGGCTTTGGGCGCGCGCTTCGGCCCAAATGCCGATCGTGTGGTTATGCAAATCGGTTATCAGCCGCATCGCGATCTGCGCGTTGCGAGCCGCGTATACTTGCAGCGCAACGGACGCGGCGATTTGTTTCAGCCGCATCGCGAGAGCGACGGACTCGCGAAAGGCTTTTTGAAAGGAACAAACGTGCGCACGCTCGGTTGGCATTTTGAAATGGAAGATCAGATTCGGCGAGACATGTATGTCGGGTTGGAAATTGACTGGGAGCGAATAAAAAACTTCGGTTTGGT
>CAYNDW010000291.1:0-7657 GCA_964395375.1 uncultured Cytophagia bacterium | reverse complement strand
AGCAACAAAGATGATTTGGAATTGCTGTGGGAAGCGACGGTCAACAAAACATCCAAAACGTGGAAGAAAAAAGTTTGGGGTGTGACGCTGTATAGCTACACCGTGCGTTTGAGCAACACGCAGGTTACGATTCCCGAGCAGTTGCCGGAGATTCAACTCACGGTTGCGCCCGACGGCAAGAGCATCGACTTTTCCGTATCGGTGGACGTGCATTGGTCCACGCATGCGCGCGGCAGCAATGGCAGCATTCATGCTTCGCCGACGTTCGACACCAAGCTCACGCTGCGCGGCAAAATTATCATTGCCGAAGACGAGCGCGGCAAGTACGTCACGATTCAAGAGGTGCATGGCCAATCCGTGACCGACGCGCAGGGCGACATCGTTTTCACGGTCAACATTTTAAACATCGGCAACGTGCGCTTCACGTGGCGCAAGATTGATCTGCTCGTGCAATCGCAAATCGATCAAGCGCTGGTGCAGGGCGTGGAGCAAATCAATAAGCTCGATTTGAATAAAGACGGCCAGCCCGATTTGGCGCAGCGTTTCTACTTCGAATCTTTCCTCTCCAATACGTTCTTTGACGGCAAGCCGATGCCGAGCCAGCAGGATTTGCTCGACGGTATCTTTGCGGCGGAGGCGCCGTGGATCGAGCAGCAAATCAACAACGGCCGCCGCGGCGCGGTGTGGGAAATTGGCAACGAGCCGAATTGGTTTCCGCTCATGCGGCCGGAGCAATATGCCGCGCTCTATGCGCGCTATTATGAATTGCTCAAGCGCCTCGATCCCTCAGCCAAGTGCATGATCGGCGGCTTGTTCTTGAAGGAAGCGATCGACAATCCGCGCGACATCGTGCTCACGATGATACCGGTGCTCGTTGGTCCTTTCCGCGAAGAGTTGGCGACGTTCATTTCTTCCGGCTTGTTTGAAACCGGAACCACGGCATGGCTCGAAGGTTTTTATGCCGCGTTACCCACGGGTGTGAAAGTTGATCTCGGCAATTTCCATCTCTATCCCATGCAGGCTGCTTCTCCCGTATTTCAACTCGCGGAAGTGCAGCCGCATATCGAAACGCTCGCGCAGAGCTTTGCGGCGCACGGCGCAACGGGCACGTGGATCAGCGAGATGGGCAACATCGATTGGCGGCGCAAAACGAGTGACGTTGCGCTCATGTGTACGCAACTCACGAGTTATTTGAAATACAACACCGTCGGAATCAACAAATGGTTTTGGAGCCGTTCGATGGGCTATGATCATCGCTTCGACACCATCGGCCAGCAACCACCTTCGGCATTGCTCGCGAACGACGGCGTTACTTTAACCGCGATTGGCCAAGCGTATCTCACTGCAGCGCAAAGAGAAGTGGGCGATGATCCGCCGGTGGAGTTAGTGGCAGGCGCTTCCGGAGTTGCGAAAACTCAAGCGGCTTTGCCCGAACGTTTTGCGCTGACGAGCAATTATCCGAATCCGTTCCGCAGCACACAGTCCTTGCAAACCCACATTCCCTTCGGTTTGCCCGAAGCCGGCGAGGTGCGCGTGGAAATCTATGATCTGCTCGGAAGATTGACGCGGCAAATCATGCAAGCGCAGCATGCCGCGGGTTGGCATGAAGTCACATGGGATGGCCGCAACGAAACCGGCGCGCTTTCTCCCGCGGGAATTTATTTCTATCGCTTGACCGTAAGCGATGCGCGCGGCAAAGTTGCGTTCACAGAAACGAAGCGGCTGGCGTTGTTGCGCTGAGGCGTTTAGCTTGAAGCAATGAGGCACCCCAAAGGGCCGGCTTATTATGAGCCGGCCCTTTTTTGTTGAAAGATGAAATTTTATCTTGCAGCAGCTATCCAATGGCACGAGCGAATATGAATTTTTCGCAACGCGCGGGACTTTTTGATGCCGAGTTGCGACTCTTTAGTTGTAAGCGCCATCTTCCACAAATGAAAAGCCGCCTGCCGTTCTTGGGGATTCTTTGTACTGCCGCCGCTGACACACGCCGCCCGACGCCAACTCCTTTCCAACATTGTGCTGAAGAAAGTTTCAGCGCATCCGAACCATTTTGAGGTGCGATCATGAAAACATTAAAACTTCTTTCTGCCCTGTCATTACTCATTTCCGCTGCCCTGCATGCCCAGCAAGCAAAATGGGAATTGGTGCGCGAAAATTTTTTGGGACATATCGCTGTCGATCCCACAAACCCGAACATCATTTACGTTGCCGGCGGCGCGAGTCTCGATAAAAGTGTTGATGGCGGTCAGACTTGGGTGAAATATGAGCAAGGTTATGGAATCGGAGGCCCTGACGGCATTGTGATTGATCCCATCAATCCTCAACGCTTATGGGTGTATGGCACTCCCTTCGAAGGCATCGTGCGCAGCGAAGATGGCGGCGTGACAGCCACGCAAGCCGATAACGGTATTTCCTATGACCATCATGGCTACCAAGTAACTGGGATGGCTTATGATCATAAAAACGATATCCTCTATGCCGGCAACCAAGCCAACGGTTTTGGTGTTTACCGCAGCTTCGATGGTGGGAGAACTTGGGAACACATGAGTCGATATCCATATGTGATTTATCCTGATTTCGTTTTGGTTGAGGAGGATAGTAGCTGGGTTTACGCCACTGGGATACAAGGGGTATTGCGTTCGAAAGATTTCGGCAAAAATTGGACGCAGCTTCAACCGGAGCTTTTGGATCGGAAACTCATTTTTCATTTGGCCAGCGTTCCCAACAGCCGGACGCTGTATGCGGCGGGTAGATTCGGGGGGATATATAAGAGCTATGATCTAGGGGATTCTTGGTTTTCTATTTCTAGTGTTGTAACGGATTCAGTTAATTTTGAAGGAGGGCTATTAGTTTCAAAGCGTGATACAAATTTTGTATTCGCTGCTGGTCGAGGTTATGCTTTTATTGCTTATAAAGGCGGTATTTTTGCCAGTTTCGATAGCGGAAAAAATTGGCAGCTATATCATGCCGGTCTACCCGCTTTCCCTTTGCGACGATGGGATATTTGGTCAATAGCACAGGCTCATGATGCCAATTATCTTTATATGGTTGCTAACTTGCCCATGAACGGCACCTATAAGCTTTCGCAGAGACTACTCACCTCGGTAAAAAGCCAGCCGCCCTTCCTTGATAAGCCTAATTTCATTTTGTACCAAAATTACCCTAATCCTTTTAATGCCGAGACAAAAATTGAGTTTTCGGCAAAAACAACTCAACCTTTAACGTTGGAGGTCTATAGCATTACTGGAAAGAAAGTAAGTAGTTTGTTTAACGGGCGATTCACGATAGGAATTCATTCTGTTGTATGGAATGGCAAAGATTCGAAAGGAGGTGATGTTGCTAGTGGCATTTATTTGTTGCGGCTGCAGGCTGGGCGCGAGCTTTTAATCCATAAGATGTTGCTTGTCCGGTAAATTTAAGGAGGCTGTTATGAATCGCGTTAGAATGGCACTATCCGCATTGATCCTTTGCTTGCTCGGGATTGGATCAAATTTTTTGTGGGCGCAGACAGCAAAAAATGTCGCGCTTGCCGATTTCATCTCTGCCGAGGATTTGTATCTACGCACAACGCCGTTTCCTTTTGCAACGGAATTGTCAATCGGCGGAATTTGGGGTTGGAGCTATAACGGAAAGGACTATGCTTTGATTTGCCTCATCAACAAACAAAGCTATATCTCTGGCTCAGGCTTGGCTCTAGTAAACGTGACAGACCCCAATAGGATCTGGAGGGTGAAAACCATCAAACGCGGCGATGGAACTTCTCCTCTGAATGGGCCTTATGAAGTAAAAGTGTTTAGCAAATCACCAACGGAGCAATATGCGTATGTCTGTCAAGACAACAGTTCAACGTATTACATTGATCTGATTGATGCGTTGGCAGACACTACCGATCCCTTTCGCGGTGTCCATGATTTTGCTTCAGGAAGTAGAATCCACAACCTGCAAATCTGCGCCGGCAACAGCACGCTCTTTCTATCCGATTTAGCATTGAACAGCTCGATTCTGGTTTACGACATCAGAACCGGCGCTCCGGTTTTTCTTGCTTCCATTCCGATTCCGCAGGGGCCGCCGCCAAGTCAAAATCGGCGCAGTCACGATCTTTACGTCACGGGCAGCCGCATCTATAGCGCCTCCAACGATCAAGGCCTCACGATATTCGATTACACCTATAATGGCGCGGGCGGTCCATTCAATTATAGCGATAGCAATACTCGCAATCATTTCTACAACGCCCGCCGCGATCAAGCGCCGAATAATTTCAGCAGCTCGCCTATGCTTCCCATTGCGCACAACGTTTGGCCTTCCACCAATGGCAATTATCTTTTTGCTACGGATGAACGCAACGGCAACGATACGCTTGAAACTTCCGGCAGTCGTCAGCTCGGCGCGAATTTGCGGGTGTGGAACATCGGCAACATTGATGCGCCGCCGGACGCGAACGGCTATCGTTATCCCATCTCCAAAGCGTATCAAGCGCGCGAGATCGCCGAGCCTGCCGGAACCTTTGCAAGCAGCTTCTTGGGCGCTCTGCCTGCCGGCGAATTTGGCAACAGCATTCATAACGTTCACATCAAGAGTGAAAGCGGAAGTGATCTGGCTTATATCACTCACTACACCAAAGGTCTGCGCATCTTGAACGTCGCCACTCCCACCAGCGCGACTGAGATCGGCTGGTACGACGTGCCCAATGTGTGGCCTTACATCTTCAAAGTCTATGGCGGCTCGTGGGGCGTTTATCCTTATTTCACGAGCGGCGCGATCATCGTCAGCGACGCGCGCGGTCTCTATGTTTTCCGCCGCGCCACCGAAGTTTCCGGCACCATCTCTACGAACACGACTTGGAGCGGCGCAATCTTCGTCACCAACAGCATCACGGTCAACAACAACGCCATGCTCACGATTCAACCAGGCGCCACCGTCGCATTTGCAGACGGCAAGAGCCTCACCGTCAATGCCGGCGCGAAGATCATTGCGGACGGCGCTTCCACGCAAACCATCAAGTTCACTTCCAACAGCCATCCGCCGGCGCGGGCGAAATGGGGCAACATCGTGCTGTACAGCACGGGCAACGTGTTCGACTACTGCACGGTTGAATACGGCAATCAAAGCATCAAAATTCTCAACGGCGGCGCGACCATTTCCAATTGCATATTCCAGCAGAACGACCAAGGCATCCGCACGGAGTATTCGAACACCTACGTCAGCAATTGTGAGCTGCTCAACAATCGCCACGCGTTCGTGCTCATCGGCCAGAACGGCAACGGCAACAGCGCAACGATTTACAATTGCCACGCGAAAGACAACGACCGCGACGGCATCTATGCCAGCGGCTATGCGAACGGCATTATCAAGAACACGCACCTTGAGCAAAACGGCAAAGGGCACGTGACCAGCTTTCACGGCGTTTATGCCAGCAATAATTGCAATCTCACTTTCTACGATCCCGAGCTTCTGCCCAGTTCGGGACTGAATACCATTCGCAACAACGAAGGCGCGGGTGTGTTTTCTTATAACTCCACGGTCAGCATCGGCCTCGGCGCAGGCTCAAATAAGCGCGGCGATCAAGCTATTTTCGGCAACGGCATTTACTCCGGGCAATACAACGGCAAGCAGATTTACGTTTCATCCGGCGCCTCGACGCTGTATGCACAATGGATCTATTGGGGCGCGGGCCAATGTCCGTCGCCTTCGAGCTTCTTCTTTGGCAATGTGGATCGCGCGAATTGCTTGACGACCTCGCCGACCGGCTTCTCCAAAATCATCGCGGGCAGCGACTCCACCATGGATTCTAAAACTTTGATCACGCAGCTCAAAGGCTATTTGCTCGATCAAAGCGGCGTGCCCGCGGGTTTCGATTCGTTGTCGATCTACGATGCGCTGGCGCTTTATTTCAGCATGATTCGCAATGACGGCAACGAGGTGTTGCAGGAACGTTCGCAAACAAAGGATGTTTTGCAGTATGTCCACAACACGCACAAAGGCAATGCGGCGGGCGATAAAGCCTTCCAAGCTCTCGTGGGCTATGAAATGATTTAAGGCGATTGGAGCCAAGCCGAGACTCTGTGCGAGCAAGGCTTGAAGGAGCTTCCCAAAGATTCGCACGCGGACCTGCTGGCCACACTCATCGGCCTTGAACTGCGCTTGGGCAAATTCAAGGAAGCGCAACAGTATTTCGACGACTATGCTTTGGCATATCAGCAAGAAGAAGCAACTATTCAAACACTGAAGGAGAGCTTTGAAACCGCGGAGATCGATTATGAATATGGCTGGAAGAATGGTTTGAACAAATTTGCCGCTTCCTCGCCCCACACCAACGACAACCCCGAAGCGCTGCCCGCAAGTTTTTATCTTACCCAAAACTTTCCCAATCCCTTCAATCCTGAAACGGAAATTCAATACGGCCTTCCGAGCAAAGGGCATGTGCGCTTGCGCATCTATGACGTGCTCGGCGTGGAAGTACGCGCGTTGGTGGAGGAAGTCAAAGCGGGCGGGCGTCATCGCATCATTTGGGATGGCAAAGATCGCGACGGCAATATCGTGGCTTCCGGCGTGTATTTGTATCGCATCACTTTCACCGCGGAAGAGAACGCGCAGGCTCTCACGCGCAGCGGCAAGATGAGCTTGCTACGGTGAAGCTCGAGCTTGTGAGTTTGTTCTGTGACTACCTTCAGCCACGGCTCAGCCGTGGCTTGTTTCAAATTTACTCGTTGCGTGTTAGCTTCTGACTCTTCTCAATTGTCATTCAGCGGGAATCTTTTTAAGCCCTGAAATGGATCTCCGGCGCCGAAAAGGATTCCTTCTGAATGACATGCTTTTGGGTCATTGCCGAATCTAAGACACAAAGTCCACGACACTCTTCCCCTCGCGGTGGCAGCCCCACCTTCCGCATCCACTCACACTATCCGGTACTATCCCGCATCCATACGACTCACCGTTCTTTAGATTTTATATTCTTGGCAAAAAAGAGGGATTCGTTTTCGGAAAAGTATTTCGACTTCAGCGCTAGCGCCAATGTGTTTGTTGCTCTTCATACACAAGTCGCGCGCATGCGACGAAGTTGAACGCATGATTCCACATTATGACGCAGCGTTTTTAACGGAAGAGTAATGCCGAGAATCTTGTGGCTCTGTGCCCTGATTGGGCTGCTCGTGTTCGGGCAGAATACCTTGCGGGGACAAGAGACCTGGCAAATTCAACACATCATCGACAACGACGATTTCGTGATGGGCGTGACCCAGTCGCATGACAATGCGCTCGCGCCTCGCGATAATCGTGGGCTTGCCCTTTCTCCCGACCACCAATTTCTTTATCTCGGTTATAACAATCCACCCGAGAAACGCCTGGTGCGAAAAATCGCTCTGAACGTTTCCGATCCAGCGAACAACAGTTTGGCAGTGGTGGCGCAACTCGCCTTGGCCACGGCCTCGCCGCCGGCGAAAGCCATTACCACGGATGATCGTGGCCGCGTTTATCTTGCGCGCGGCCACATGGTTGAGATCTATGATGCGGATTTGAGGGTGCGGCTTTATGCGCTTGCAGGCTTTAAAAAATGTGAAGGCATCGCAGTGGCGCGTGCGGCTGATCAACTTGTGGTTTACGCTTCCGATCGCGAGCGCGGCACGCTTTCACGTTTTGAAGTGACGGAATGGGAAAGCGA
>CAYNDW010000290.1:0-7687 GCA_964395375.1 uncultured Cytophagia bacterium | reverse complement strand
TGAGATTGTATATTGATGCGGGCATAAGCGGAGTTTCTTCCCGCGTGCCGGCACCGCAGAATTTATACGCACGGTATTTCAACTCTATCCGTAATAAGCAAAGGAACCTGTCATGCCTGTTGATCAGAAACGAATCCTCACGCTTGCACTAGCAAATTTGGAGGGCGAGAAAGGCCGGATTGACGCGGAGATTGCAGAACTTCGCGCACAGTTGGGAGGCAAGAGTGTCGCGAGCAAACCGAAAGCAAAGCCCGAGGCGAGTAGCAAGGCCGGTGCGAAGTTCGTGCGCACCGCCGCGCAGAAAGCCAAGACGGCCTCGGTCATGAAGTCGCTCTGGGCGAAAGTTCACAAGGCGGGATTTACCAATATCAAAGATTACCAAGCAAGCTTGAAGAAGTAAGCTTCGCGCGCGATTGCGCGCTGCGGTTTGATGACAAGGCCGGCCCGATTCATTCGGGCTGGCTTTTTTTGTCTAGCACCTGAATTTTGCACCGTGCTCACGCCGACTATCGCTTGATGCTGAAGCATTAGGCTAGGAGATGCAAGCCAACTAAAGTTGGCTACCATCCAATAGGTGTTTAATCGTCTTCAGATGATTTTCACCTTTTAGCCTGATGCTTACAGCATCAGGCGGAGGTTGGCGATTGCACCAGTGCAAAATTCAGGTAGCAAGAAAGAGCTTTGAATCTTTGCGCGATTCCTCCTGCTTCGCCGTGCATGCAAAACACCAATCACACCACATCGCATGCGCGGGCATGCTTCACCACTCCTCCGATAATTTTCGCATCCGCGAGATATTCACACTCACCGCGCCGTAGTTCTCATCGACTTTCCCACCAATGAGCTAGAGGCGAAGCTGCGCGAGCAAGCGGCAGTATTTCTCATACGCGCGCGGAAAGAGTGTGGCGTGGAAGATGCCGGTTTCATCTTTGAACGTCTAAACTACCTGACTCGCAAGAAGCATCACAGCTTGCGGGGTGCGCAGCTCTCGAAGTGAGCCTGAAGCGCGCATAGTTTTTTTCTCTAGCGCAGCAAGAGGAGCTTCCTCGTCTCCTTAAACTCGCCAGCTTGCAGGCGATAGAAATAAATTCCGCTCGGCAAGCCTCTCGCGTTCCAGTTCAGACTATGCACACCCGCCTCGCGTGGTTCATTGAGCAACGTCGCCACTTCCTGCCCGGCGAGATTGAACACTATGAGTGTGATCAAGCTAGCGCGCGGCAAAGAGAAGCGAATGTTGGTGGAAGGGTTGAACGGGTTCGGATAGTTTTGTTCGAGAAAGGCATTGCTTGGCAGCCGCTCTACGCGCGGGTTTGCGACCGCAGTGCCGGGCGAAGAGGAGAGCGAGCAAACCGAATCGATGCACAGAGTATCCTTGCTCACGCGCTTGTTGTCGGTGAGATCGACGTTGCAGTTCAAACGAACCATCATTGGACGATTGGGCATGGAGTCGTGCGGCACGGAAACGCAAGACAGAGCGATCACATCATTGATCCAAAGCGAAATGCTTTCGGAGGACCAATCGATGCGATACTTGTTCGCCGTCTTGCGCAGCGTTTCCCAATTGGGAATACCAAAATATTTTTGAAATACAGGCTTGCCACCACAATCGTTGTTTGATATTGGAAACGAGCGCAGCACGCCGAGCGTGCCGTTTGTGACGACGATACCGTCGTGGCAATCTTTGTCGTAAAAAGTTTCCAAGCCAATGCTCGTGTCGATCTTTCTGTCAGCGGAGTCCGATTGCCAATGGGTGGAGCTGGCAACGAATTCCAAGCTGCCATAGAGAAAACCCTGCCGGCTTTGAATCTCAGTTTTGACCGGTGGCGAGAGGCTAGACGTCAATTTCAGTTTGCCGTTTTCAATATAAGGCATGCCGTGACGAATTTCCCACCGATCACGGTTGAGTGCGCTCTCGGAAAAATCATCGCGAAAACGCGCGACCATTCTTTTTTTCAACTGAACATTGTCATAATAAACGCAGTACTGCGTTGCGCGCACGCAAGCCGTGAAGAGGTTCTCCGCTTCTAGTGTGATTTCTAATGCGGGCTGGAAGCACTTTGATTCTCCAAGGATCTGATAGCCGTGGGGCGCTTGCGCAGCCGGGCGTGTCAAATCCAATGTGAAATTGTGGCCAGCGCCCGAGGCCGCAAAGCGGAGGTATCTGTTTGCGTCGTAGTCAAACTCGAGTTCGAAGTGATACCACTTGCCTTTGGGAAGGGTATCCGGCAAGAGCGTAATCCATGTGCCGTTGTGCCAGATATTCCAACGCGAGCCAACGATTTTGCCGGCAGCATCAAAAGGGCTTTCGACATACTGCACACCGGCGATGTAAGTTAATTTCTGCCCGCAAGTTTCTCTTGTGCTCTGCACGCTGAACTCCGGCCCGGTCTGGCCCGTGTTCGAAGTTGCGGGAACGTAAGCATCCATGCTATAGACAAAATTCCCGAGGATGCCGTTGTCGGCAAGCTTGTAGCCTCCAATGACGTGATTGCTGCAAAGCGAGTCCTTCTGGTTCGCCCAAACTTTGAAGCTGTACATGCCGTCTTTCGGGTTTTCCATTACTCTGTTTGCATTGCCCAAGGTATCATCACGATACCACATCGTGTCGACGATCTCCTCGACAAACCCCCAGTTGGGATCAAATACTTCAAAGCCGTCTTCGAAAATAATCGAATCACCTGAACTGAGATTGAGAGCTCGGCCATCATTAAACGCCGGGCGAGCGTGCGCCTTGCGGGAAGAATTTTCTTGCGGAACGAGCACAAGCAAAGACAACGCGCACAACGAAATCAATTGCAGCGGCAAAATTCTTTTCATTCTATTTTCTCCTGTGAAAGAAATCAAAAAAACGAAACCGGACTTGCGCAACGATTGCTTTACAAGCAGACGAAGCGTGAGAGGCAAGTCCGGCTGCGTTTTTCGAGACTAGCGCATCAGTACGAGCTTCCTCGTCTCCTCAAACTCGCCGACTTGCAGGCGATAGAAATAAACTCCGCTCGGCAGGCCGTTCGCGTTCCAGCGCACCGTGTGCATGCCCGCCTCGCGTTGTTCGTCGAGCAAGGTTGCCACTTCTTGGCCGCTGAGGTTGAACACTTTCAGCGTGATCAAACTTGCATGTGGCAGGGAGAAACGAATCGTGGTCGAGGGATTGAAGGGGTTGGGATAATTCTGCTCCAATTGATAACTGCTCACTGGTAACTGATTACTATTCACTTCTTCTTCGACGTTCTTCGATAAACTGCCGGGCGAATAATGATGCAGGAACAAACAATCGCGCTCGACGATGATTCGATTCGCGCAGATCGCGCCGCGCAGTTGCGTGTTCTTCACGAGCGTGACCACGGCATTGGGCGCGTTGAAGGAGCCGAGCAAATAGGCCTCGCGGCCCCAAGCTGCATTCGTCGTTTGCCTCGTGCTGAAAGTCACGAGCTTGCTGTCGCTCTCCCCGTTGGGCAAAAGTCGAATCGCGGCCTCATGACCAAATTGCAGATTGCTCACGACGTTGATCGTCACCGGATCGCCACTCGCAAGATCAATCTCAATCACGCCGGCTTTAATCGTGCTTGAATAGCGCAGCTCAGCCATGAAATATTCGCCGCTTGTCAGTTTCAACGTGCCGTTGTTGCTCATGGTCACGACGCCATATGAGCCGGGCACAAGGGTGAGCGCGCCGTTGCTCGGCACGGTCTTGCTTGGCCCGCCCGCGCTGAAGCTCAAGCTCGGCAAAGACACACTCTCCACCGGTGCGATGCTCGTCGCGCCGGTGATCGTGCCAGAATTACTGATGTTCGTTTGCGATTTTACGTCGCCGTTGACCGTGTTTTGTTTGTTGATCGTAATCTTGCCCACCGCAAAGAGATTTGAGTTGTACGTGCTCGGATCGCCTTTCTCTATCGTCAGCGCACCGTTGGAATGAATGTCCCCGCCCGGCGTGGCTTGCTTGGTGCGCTTGAGCGTGACTTGATTGGCGAGAAAGACAAAGGGCTTGATGCCATCTAAAAACAGCACCCAAACCGCGCCGCGATTGGTGCCACCATCGTCATCTGCAAAAGCCCCCACCGCCAAGTCCGAAAAGCCATCATCATTCAAATCGCCGACGACGCTGACGTCACCAAAGGAATCTCCATCATTTAACGTTCCGGTAAAACCGCCTTCCGTGGCGCTAATTTTTTGATGAGATTTCACTGTGCCGTTGGTATTCAAAAATAAAATCCACACCGCGCCGCGCTCGCTGCCGCCATCATCGTCGCCAATCGCACCCACAGCCACCTCAGGCACGGCATCGCCATCCAAGTCTCCCACGCCGGCCACGGCATGACCGAAGAAATCAACATCGGTCAACTCTCCACTAAAGCCGCCTTCCGTCTCATTGATCTTTTGATGGCCTTTAACCGTGCCATCGGCATTCAGAAAAAGTATCCAAACCGCACCTTGCGCATCGGCGCCACTATCATCGCCCACTGCGCCGACGGCCAAGTCGATGACGTTATCATTATCAAGGTCGCCGATGCCGAAGATGGAAAAGCCGAACTGGTCGGCATCAAGCAAAACGCCGGCAAAGCCGCCTTGCGTGTCGCTGATTTTTTGATGGCTCTTTACCGTGCCGTCCATATTCAAAAATAAAATCCACACCGCGCCATGATAATAGCCGCCATCATTATCGCCATTCGCTCCCACCGCGAGCTCGGCTACGCCGTCGTTGTCCAAATCATCTAAAGACGCGACCGCGGTTCCAAAGCTGTTTTGATCAGTCAGTGCGCCGGTAAAATCTCCTTGCGTGGCGCTGATCTTCTGCTGCGCTAACACGGTTCCGTCGCTTTTGAGAAAGAGTATCCAAACCGCGCCGCGATTCGTTCCGCCGTCATCGTCCAATGGCGCGCCCACGGCAAGATCGTTGATGCCATTTCCATCCAAATCGCCGAGCGCCGTAACCGAGCGGCCGAAGGCATCATCACTCAAAACTCCGGTAAAGCCGCCCTCCGTTGCGCTGATTTTTTGATGGGACTTCACCGTGCCATCGGCGTTCATGAACAACACATAAATCGCGCCGCGATCCGTGCCGCCATCATCATCGCCTCCGGCACCCACTGCCAAATCGGGCACACCGTCGCCATCCAAATCACCCAAGCCCGCACTCGCAACGCCAAAAGCATCCTGGTCATTCAACGTAGCGGTAAGATTTCCTGCGAGGTCACTGATCTTTTGATGCGAAATGACGGTGCCGGGTTGGGCGAGCGACAAGCTCGCGAAGTTAAGCAAAAGTGCGAGAAGCAACGCGGACAAATTTTTCATGTGACACCTCCAAAGTTTTTTGAGTGTGGGATAAAACAGCATGTCGTTTAGAAGTGAAGTCGAACTTGCGCGCCGATGTCTCTTTTCATTATTCAAAACTACGTGGCGCAAGCTCGACTTCACTCCCTACTGCACGATCAACAGCTTTTGTGTCTGCATAAAATCTTTGGAGCGCAAGCGGCAAAAGTACAGGCCTGCCGGAAGATTCTCTATCCGCCAAGTGATGCGATGCGCTCCGCTTGAGCGAGGGCCATTAAGCAGCACGGCAATCTCGCGGCCCGAAAGATCATAGAGGCGCAAATCAACCGGCGCGGCACGCGGCAGATGAAAAGAGAGGGTCGTTGCTCCCTGGCCCAAGGCAGAAAGCCGCACGGGATTGGGGAAGCTTGGGTAGAGCTGAAATGCTTGAGGTGCATCGCTCCTTCGATTCTCGACCGCATTTGTGCAAACATTTACAGCCACATTCCATTTGTCCTGGGTATATATTTTTGCAATCGAATCCGCTTCGGGAATCACCACCTCTTGCCAAACCGGATCATCATCTAGAATTGACCAGTCAGTTGTATCCTTGCGATGCCCCATGCGCCAGAACATCCAGGGGATGCCGTTTTCCCGACAAACTCGAGTAACGTAGCGATAATAGCTGATGAGAGAGTCCATACCCTCTCCACGCAGTTTCCCAAACTCCTCCACCAGAAACAGTTTGCGTATTGATCGGACGTAATTCAGATCAGCAACCAAACGCGGCACATCATCACAGTAGTAATGCAGCGTGTAGATGTCCGCGTTCTTGATTTCGCCCAAAGTTTGAATGCCGTCGCCGCTTGCCGTGCCGCAATATTTTGCTTTACCCGCTATGCCGAGAGAGACGTAAGTATCGGGATCAATGCGCTTCAGGTGAGTGGCGAGCGTATCGAGAAACCCTCGGATGATTTTGTGCCTTTCAGCAATGGGCAGCGTTAGCGTATCTATTTTAACAAACTTCTCCTCCGCGCCCGGCTCGTTCATAATCTCCCACGCCCAGATAGTGTCATTGATATCCTTCCACGGCAGGCTGTCCAACAAGGCATTCTTGTGATTCAGAAAATGCTCGAACCGCTTTTTGTAAGCGTCAATCGCCTCTGAAGAGCTGTACTTTCCCACAATCCCGTAGATGCGTTCATAAGGTTCCGGGCTGTTGCTGTTCGCCAACGCGATGATCATTTTGATGCCACGCTTTTGGCATTCCACCATCAGGGAATCGACTTTTTCCAGCCATTCATCGTGATAGTTGCCAATCGAATCTTCGAAGGTATAATTGCTAGGCGGGTCTTCATGTGGTTCATTCTGGGTATCAAGAAAGATGCGCAGCACTTTGAGATTAGCCCTTTTCATCGCATCGAGCTCTTGAGCGATACGTTGTTTCGGCTCGAACCAGAGGCGATATTGATTGGCGCCGGCCCACAGGAATTGCGTGGAGTCGGTTTGATGAAAACGCGCCTGGGCAGGTTGTCCCCAACCGACGCCGGTTAGAAAAACGAGGAGCGAAACGACTGCAAGCGCACAAAGGTGAGCGCGCGACGAAAGCAGCTTTTCGAGCCGTGACATGAAAACCTCCTGTGGAATAAGAAACAGAAGCGCCACATGGGATGAACCCGCCTTCTACTCGTAGTGGCAAAACCTCAAAAACATTACAAATATTTTTGGGGGAAAAAGAAAAAAAGTGGAAGGGAAAACGAGACGGCGAGATTTTCAGCCAGCGTGTTTGTTGGTTCGGGGAGAAGAACGTTCGGCAACTTTGCGCGCGCGCTCCGGCGTGCGAATCGTGTTGCAACCGCGGAGCGGGCGGCCTTCTTTGGTTTGCGCGAGGAGATTGGCGCTTTCATCGCCGGCTTTAATGCCGGTATCGCCGAAACGAAAGTGGAGGAGCATATCGAGATCGCCGTCGCTGTCCACGTCTTCAAGATGGCCCGCGCCGTGAATCTCGCTCGCGGCTTTGGGGCCGAAGCGTGCGCTAGCAGGAGCAAGGGTCGCGGCCTCGAAATTCAAAGCTTCGCCGCGCGCCGTGCTCGTGGAAAGAACGGCAACGGAAATGATTTCATCGGCACTATCGCAAGCAAAGAAATTCGAAGCTTCGCCGGGTTTGAGGTCGAGGATGATATTGCACGTGCCTGCACTGCGCGCCTCGAATAGCGTTTGCACTTCGCTCGCGTTCAAACCGCGACGATAGATTTGCACTTCGTCAATCAAGCCCTTGAGAAACGCGCCTTCTTCCCCGCGATTATACTCCGGCGCGTACGCGCCTAATTTCATGCTCGCCGCGTGCGTGTCCGTGAAAGCGGGCAGCGGCTTGGATTCTTCCTCGCGGCCAGTCACATACAGCGCAACCGTGCTCGCGCGTTTCACCACGGCGAGA
>CAYNDW010000289.1:0-7692 GCA_964395375.1 uncultured Cytophagia bacterium | reverse complement strand
ACGGGTGGGGAATTAACTTGGCCCCGCCCTGGGGAATTAGCCTGGCCCTGGACACCAGGCCTTGAATCATGCCTACTACGAAGTCATTCCCGCCCCTACCGAAGAGCGCGTCTTTGCCGAGCTTGATAAAAAATCCGCGGCTCTCGCCGTGCTCGCGCAAAACCAGCCGAGTGCGCACAGTCTAGAACTTTTGCGTATGATTAAAGCGCAATGGCCCGCAGTGCCGATTATTTTGCTCGTAGAAAATCTCGACAGCGATTTGATTCTCGCGGCGTTCCGCGCCGGCGCGAGTGACGTGATCAAAAAGCCCTTAGTGGAAGAGGACGTTCGGATCGCGTTGCGCCGCATTTTGCCTCCGACCGCGCCGGCGCGCGCTCAGGGGTTGAAACACACCTATACGCGCTTCAAAAAGCTTTTCACTTCTCCAACTCCAACGACGGAAAAACTGAACCCCTCCGTTTCTCCGCTTCCGAGCACGGAAACGCGTTTATGCGAGGAAGCAGGTGAAACAGTGCCGCCGCGAGTGCGCGCGTACTATTTCGGCAAATTCCGCGTGCTTGTAAATGACCATGAGGCCGAACACTGGTCGTGCCGCAAGAGCAAGCTGTTGTTCGCCGATCTTTTAATGAACCACCGGCGCCGGTCGAGCCGCGAAGTGTTGATGGAAACGTTTTGGCCAAGCGCCGAGGCAAACTCCGCGCGCAATTCTTTGAACGTGGCGCTGCACCACATTCGGCGCGCATTACACGAGGTTTTGCCCGGTTACGATTTCATTCTCTTCAAGGATGATTGCTATTTTCTGAATCCCGACCTCGAGGTGTGGCTCGATCTGGAAGAATTCAAAGAGCATTGGAAAAAGGCGCAAGGTCTCGAACGCGAGCAGGGCCGCGAAGCCGCAGTGCCGGAATTTGAGTGCGCCGCGGAAACGTATTTAGGCGATTTCATGGAGGAAGACCTTTATGATGGCTGGGCCACTTCGCAACGCGAGCACTTCCGGGAGATTTATCTTGCGACGCTTGATCGCATCAGTAAGACTTATAGCCTAAACGGCAAGCCGGGCCTGGCGGTGGATTTATGCGAAAAGATTTTAGCGCGCGACAATTGCCGCGAAGACGTTCATCGCCGCCTGATGCTGTGTTATTATCGCCTCGACAAACGCGATAAGGCGCTCAAGCAATTCAAGAAGTGCGAGGAAATATTGCAAGCGGAGTTGGAAGTCAAGCCCACGCGCGCGACGGTCGAGCTTCATGAAAAAATAAAAAACGGCGATAGCATGAAGAAAAGATGATGATTTGGTGAAAATTAAGTGCGTTTTAAGCTCGGCTTAAAAGTGAATGTTATATTAGGCGCAGGCGACGAGCCGAGGCTTTTGACTGAGCGACGTTGCCCACGAATCTAATCACATTCAAGTTCTAAGCCGTATCACCTTTCAATCAAGGAGGTTTACCATGGCAGCTATGCCCTTTAAGTTCGAAGAGTTGTTGCCGTTTTTCGGATTGCACGGCACGTGTGAAATCTTCGAACAAACGCCTCCGGGCGGAGCTCCAACTCAAATCATCCGCACGGATCAATCCTGGTGTGTGGTTTTAAAGTGGGATACCTGCGGCCCGTTGAACCACATTATGTGCGGCAAATGGTGCCTGCGCATTTTGCTCGAAGAGATGGGCTGCGGTGAGTTCTGTCTCGAGGAGGGACTTTCCAAGGCGGAAGTTCCCTTCGTCTGCGGGCCTCATCATTATGAGTACAAATTTCACATACCCGCGGGCAAAGTGGGACCCGGCGTGTACAAGATCGTTTCCACGATCACGATGCTGGGGCCGTGCGGCATTCCCGGGCCGATCGCGGGTTTCTGCGAAGGCGAGATGCTGCAATTCTATGCCGGCGGGCCGATCACCACGCCTTAGTTTCCGCAACGGCTGAAGACGCGGCTAAAGTCCTTCCCCTGCCACGCCTTTCATCATCGCGCCGGCCTGGAGTTGCCACTGTGTTCAAAGCCGGCGCGATTTAAATTCTGCCTCCTCCGATACGCGAGAGCACTTCAAACGCGGAATAAAACTCTGAAAGTTCTTGCGGCATCCCCACACCGTTCTGCAAGAGGTGCGAGAATGAAGATGAAACATGAGCTTGATCACGCGCACATCATGAAATCTGCAAACCAAGATCAGACGATCGTAGCGCACGACTCTGACGCCACAGTTGAGGAAGAGCCAACCTTGATCGTGGAGGAAAACTCCCTCGCGTTGGAGCCGAACACCAGCATTCTTCCGGCGAGCGGCAGCGGCGCGGTGGAGGAAGAGTTGCCGGTGGAGCATACTCTTCACCTCACACTGCCACTCCTCGAGTTTGAGCCCGCCGAAAGTCTTATGCCGGCGAGTCCAAGCGCCGCAGTGAAAGACGAGTTGTCCGTGAAGCAAGCCCCCTATTTCGCGCAGCAACTCGAAGCATTGGAAGCAGAACAGCGCGCGCGGCAAAACGAGCGCGCAGAGAAGGAAGCTCTGAAAAAAAAATCGCGGGAGATCGAAGAAGAAATGAACCGCATAGCCAAGGCGCTTGAGCGCGAGAAACGCGAAACGGAGCGGCTGCGTCTGCACTATGAGAGCCGCTTGCATGAAATGGAGCAGCGCGTGGCTGCGGCTAAAGCTGCGCGTCACGCGGCGCCCGCTTCGGAAGAGGCCGAGGAAGAAAACATATCTTCGTCGAAAGCCACTTTTCGCATCGATTTGTATTCCCATGAAAGGCAGTTTCAAGGCAAGATCGAGCACATGCTGACGCACGATAAGTGCGCGTTTAGCGGCATCGATCACGCGGCCATGAACGCATTTATCGCCGCTCATCTTCCTCAGGTTGAAACCAAAGTCGAAGAGCTGCAGAAGATTGACGCGCTGCAAGCGCATGAAGAAAGCAAGCTCGAAGCGCCTACGGTCACACCGAGCGCGCCGGCCGCAACACCGGCTCTCGCCGCGGAACCCCGACCCAATCCATTGCGCTTGCGCGGCATGGATATTTTGCTCTCCGGCTCACATTCGCGCGTCAGCATGCTGGCGTTCGACCAAGCCTTCGACCTCCAGTTTGAATTGGAACACGCGGAACGGATACCGCCAGAGCTTGCAAGTTGGTCTTGCCAAGTTGCGTTTTTCGCAAAGCGCCTCGAAAGCGGTCCACAGCAAAACCTCGGTGAAATAACACATCAGCTTTCGGCAAGCGAGCATACGCCACCGTTTCGGCTTCTGGGGGCGCATCTGCCGCGAGGAACGTATCGGTTGGTCGCGGTGGCGAGCATTCGCTGTAGCGAGGCCGCTCAAACAAAGCCGTATTCGCTGACCGCGCAAAAATATATTCAAATTTATTGAGAAAGCGTGCCTGTCCTCTGGCAGAGAATCGATTGCGCTCGAAGTACATCTCACATTCCCACCTGTGTTCACTCACTATATATCGCAGTAAAAAATCTTCGTTCACACCATATATACTAAAATTAGTGCTTGACAATCGCCCGTTCCACGATTATATTGCCGCCGTTTTGCACCAATATTTTGGGTAGAAAAATACCGCGCGGACGTCGCCGGCGAGGAAAAGGACGCGAACTCCTCACCGGCAACTTCAGGTAGTTTTGCGATAGGGATGATTGGTTAGCAGCATTGGTAGGTTTAATCCACGACGCACGAGTTTTATGATGCGCGCGCTTTCGCATTTCATTTCGAGCAAGGCTGCGCTTTTTAAGACTCACGAGTAATCCCTGAACCTGCAGACGGTCCGCGCTGGGACGTTTCCGCATTTGTTTGAACGCAATGGAAACGCTCGCGCACGCGGCCCGCATGCCACCTCCGGAGGAAGAACATGGCCGCAAAAGCCGCAGTATTCGAGCAACCCGAGATCCGCACCAAAGAGAATGCCCACCCCGAGCGGCCCACCGCACTCAGCGTCTCGCGCTATTTGACCGATGGTCGACGTCATCCCTACGACGAAGTCAAATGGGAGAAACGCTCCGCCCTCATCACCAATGAAAAAGGCGAGGCCGTCTTTCGCCAAGACGACGTCGAAGTTCCCACCACGTGGTCGCAAACCGCAACCAACGTTGTCGTCAGCAAATATTTCAACGGAAAAATTGGAACGCCTAAACGCGAAAGTAGTGTGCGCGGTTTGATCGAGCGCGTGGCCGCAACAATTCGCGATTGGGGTCTCGCGGGAAAATATTTTTCTTCCTCCGAAGATGCGAAAATTTTCTACGAAGAGTTGGCTCACCTGCTGGTTCATCAAAAGCTCGCCTTCAACAGTCCCGTGTGGTTTAATTGCGGCATCGAGCCAAAGCCGCAATGCTCGGCTTGCCAACCTTATCACGCACTCATCGATACGGTTCACGGGCTGATGCCGATTGGTGAAATCGTGGAGAAGAACCTGATTGGCCTGCCTGTTTATGATGAAAGCGGGCTAACGCAAGTCGTTGCCGTCAAGAAGAATGGCCGCAAAGCGGTTTATCGCGTGCAGTGCAACGATGGTTTCTTTGTGGAGGCTACGGGCGATCATCTCGTTTGCGCTCACGACGTGCGACGCACGCACACGATGCAATGGCGTCGCGTTGACGAGCTGCAAGCAGGCATGGTCATGCGTATCTACCCTCACGCGCCGGAAACGATCACCTCCCCGGCCTCTCCCCTTGAGATTTCCGAAGCGGCTTTGGCGGGCTGGTTGCAAGCCGATGGCTTTGTCGGGCAGTATGACGAAGGAACAAACCGCTCGCTGACGATAGAGTTTATCACGGCAGACCAATGCGAACATGAATGGGTGTTGTCACACCTGCAAACGGTTTTCCCGGAGCACCATTACAAGGTGCGTGAGGTCGAAACAGAAGACAAAAGTTTGCAGTGTCGTCGCATCAGACTCTACGGCGAGGCGCTGCGCCCCTTTGTCGAAAAATACGATCTCCTCAAGCGCGGCACGGAAATTCGCGTTCCCAAAGCGCTTTGGACGGCCTCGAACGATGCGGTTGTGGCCTATCTGCGCAGCGTCTTTCAAGCGGAGGGCTATGCTTCCACTCATGGCAGAAGCGCCCACATTGCCATTGCCGTCATCTCCGAAGATTGGATTCATGATCTGCAGGTCTTGTTGACTAGATTGGGTATCTACTCGCGCCTCCGTCGCAAAAAGGACCCGCGCGAAGACCGGCATGACACGCTGGAGTTGGACATTTCCATTCTATCGGAGCGCCTTCAGTTTGATCGGAAAATCGGCTTTCTCTCTGAACGGAAGCAAAGTCGGTTGGAAGATTCGCTGGAGTTTGATGGCAAGATATGTCCCGATGTGCGCTTTGCTGAAATCGTCAGTATTGCGCCGCTAGGCGAAATGGAAGTTTACGACATTCAAACGCGAAGCAGTCATTACCTCACGAACAGCGTGCTCGTTCATAACTGCTTCATCAACTCCGTCGAAGATCGCATGGAGTCGATTTTGGAATTGGCCAAGACCGAGGGCATGTTGTTCAAATGGGGTTCGGGCACCGGCTCCAATCTTTCCACGTTGCGTTCTTCCAAAGAAAAACTTTCCGGCGGTGGCGTGGCGAGCGGCCCGGTGAGTTTCATGCGCGGCTTCGATGCGTTCGCCGGCGTGATCAAAAGCGGCGGCAAAACCCGGCGCGCGGCGAAGATGGTCATCCTCAACATCGATCATCCCGACATCGAAGAGTTCATCAACAGTAAAGCCGGCGAAGAGAAAAAGGCCTGGGCCTTGATCGACGCGGGTTACGATGGCTCGTTCAATGGCGAGGCGTATAATTCCATCTTCTTCCAAAACGCGAATCACAGCGTGCGCGTCACCGATGAGTTCATGCAAGCCGCGCAGGCCGACCGTGATTGGCAAACGCGCGCCGTGACCACCAAAGAAGTCATGGAGACATTTCGCGCGCGTGATTTGATGAAGAAGATTGCCGACGCGGCTTGGCTCTGCGGCGATCCCGGTGTGCAGTTCGACACGACGACCAATGAGTGGCACACCTGCGCGAACACAGACCGCATTTATGCGAGTAATCCGTGCTTCACCGGCGATACTCTTGTGCTTACCAACAAAGGATTGATCGGCTTCCGTGAGTTGATTGAGCGCGTGAATCACGGCGAAGAGTTTCAGGTTGCCACGGACAATCAAACGAACGGCGGCGAGGGCATACAACTCACTTCGCCGGAACAATACATGATCACCGGCTTCAATCCCATCGTGCGTTTGAGTTTTAGTAACGGGATGGAGATGCGCTGCACCAAGAATCATCGCCTTTTCACGCAGAATCGCGGCATGGTCAAAGCCGCAGAGTTGACGGCAGAAGATCAGGTCGTTGTGCAAACGCGGCCGGTTGCTTTCGAAGCCGCTTCGTGGAATATGCCGGTACCTGCTGATTTCGAAACGTATCGTGCGAAAGGCGATCGTCATGCTGCGATTGCTTTACCGGAACGTTGGACCGAAGACTTTGCCGAATTGCTCGGACATCTTGTTGGCGATGGCAGCATTTCAGGCAATGTGGTCTCGTGGATCTACGGCAGCGAAGACGACAAAGAGCAGCTCCTGCCCAAGCATTCACAAACACTCAAAGCTCTCACGGGCGAAGAGCCGCACGTGACGGTGATGGAAAATAAAACGCTGCAAGTGCGCATGAGCCGTGGCGCATTCAAGCGTTACGTCGAGGCGTTGGGAGTTAAAGAAGTTCATGCCGCGAGCAAAGTTGTGCCTGCAAGCATTTTCCAAGCGCCCACGGCGATTGGTGCAGCATTTCTCAAAGGCCTCTTCACTGCCGATGGCTGCGTTGTCGATCAACCGAACGGCACGCGCTACGTCGGCTTGGGAAGCAAGAGCAAAACGTTGCTGCAAGGCGCGCAAATGCTGCTGGCTACGTTTGGAATTTTTAGCCGCATCTACGAGTCACAGAGCAGTGGCAAAAAAAATTTCCGTTATACGCGTCGTGATGGCTCAGAAGTCACCTACGAATCTAGCGGACCATCGTATGATCTGCGCATTGCCGGCCGGTCGTTGCGAGTTTTCGCCAAGCAAATCGGCTTTGCAACGCAAACGTCGAGCGGAAAACTGCTCGACATTTTGGAACGCACAGAGCATTATGCCACCGACGAAACGATCAGCCTTGTGAGCCGCGAGGATGACGGCGTGGAATTAACTTATAACCTCACGGAGCCGGTCAATCACTCCTACATTGTCAACGGGCTGGTCGTGGCGAATTGTTCTGAATATATGTTCCTCAACGACACTGCGTGCAATCTCGCCTCGCTCAACTTGATGAAGTTCCGCAAAGAAGATGGCAGCTTCGACGCCGAGGCGTTCAAACATGCAGTACACATCACCATTCTCGCGCAAGAAATCCTCGTCGATAACGCGAGCTATCCCACACCCAGGATCGAGCAGAACAGTCACGAGTTTCGTCCGCTCGGATTGGGGTATGCGAATCTCGGCGCGTTGCTCATGGCTTCGGGCTTGCCTTATGACAGCGAAGGCGGGCGCGCGTATTCTGCCATGATCACGGCGTTGATGCATGGCCAGGCGTATAAAACTTCCGCGCTCATCGCCAGCAAACTCGGTCCGTTTAATTCGTTTGAAAAAAACCGCGAGCCGATGTTGCGTGTGATCAAGAAGCACGCGGCGCACGTGGATAAAATCGATGCGAGCCACCTCCCTTCCTCCCTGCTTTCCTCCACCAAAAAAGTT
>CAYNDW010000288.1:0-7693 GCA_964395375.1 uncultured Cytophagia bacterium | reverse complement strand
GGAGGAATGGTCTCTACCGGAAATCCACTCGACGCATTGCCGCAGAACACGAGGGAAATTTTCGAGCGGAATCTGAGGAAGGCTCCATGAGCCAGCGGCTGCGTCGCGCACCGAACAAAAACCTGCCTGCCAGCCGGCGAGTTTCAGCGCGCGACGGAAAACGCTCGCCGGTGCCTCTTGCTGCAGCTTGGCGCGAGTTAGACAAACTCCGCCTCACCGTGCAAGACATTCGGCGTGAACTATCCGCCCTTCAACTACAACGCCCGATATCGACCGAGAACGATAAGCTCAAAAAACTATGTGAGGCGATTCACGAAATCCATGGAAGCGCCCCCTTCGCGGCTTCGTGGATATTTGAAAGCGCATTTGAAAGCGCAGACGAGCGTGATTCGTCGGCAAGCCGACTCCGGCAAGCCTTACGCGATGCGATCGGGCCTCGTAAAAAATGTCCGTCGCTCTCACGCTTGTTGAAGGCCTCGGTAGGTGTTGTGGGCCCTTGGTTCATCGAAATTATGAGATTAGAGACGCGGGACGGGCGGTTATTTCGTGTGAGCAATGTGAGCAATTTGCTCACCAATCAACAAACACCCAAGGCTATGCTGTAACCCATGCTGAAAACCGAGGCGACAGAGCATGAAGTTTGACCCATACCCCAGCGTGCGAGACGAAGTGAAAAGCCATGCGCTCGCCATCACGGTCGGCCGGTTTCTAAACACGGCCACGCTCATTCAGAATCTCACACTCGAAGACTGGCTTTGTTATCTGGCGATTGTGATCGACACCGAGATCAAAAAAGAGCTTGAGCGTGCCCGCGCGCCGCACCCAGAGATGCCACAGATGCACGATTCCCCAATCCTGGCCCAGCAGCTGATCTTGCGCTGGAAAAATGACCAGACAATCAGAGAGAGGTTTGTATCGCTCGCGGATTATTCGATTGCCATCGATGAGATGCTCAGTGGATCGCTGAAATTTGAACCAACACTGTTCCCCTAATGCACAAATGAAAGGAAAACACATGACCGATACCAATTATAAATCGTACCGACCCGAGAGCTCGCGAGTTGTGGATTTTGATCTCCTTGAGAAAGGAAAATCCGACCCCACTACGGCAATGTGGCTGCGACATAAATTTGGCTTGGACACATCGAAAGACGGCAGCGTGTTTTGCGATGAGGCGGAATGCCGCGAGCGCTTGGCGGCAGGCCTCCTGCCGCCCGTGTTGACCCCGGCGCAATTTGCAAAGCTTTCTAGGGGGTTGCCTTACGGAGATCCTGATTCGGATGTCACGGGCGCACTCGCCGAGGTGACCCAGGCTGGCGGCGAGACGCACCCACGGACAAATCCCTTTGCCACGCATCCGCATTTCGCCGAGTATCAGGCGCTCCCACACCTGGTCAAGGCTGAGCTGGGAGGCGACTTCAGATCGTTTCTCTTTCTGAAACAGCGCGGAAAACTCGGAGTCGTCATCGACTCCATCTACGAACGTCTCGCCCGCGAGGCCTCAGAGACAGCCAGAAGGGATGCGGAGCTGACTCACCAGCACACGCTAAAGGTCGCGGCGGAGACTCCAGAATATAGAGCGCTGGCTGCCCGCTACAAAGGCAACAAGAACTATCCGGGGCTCCAGGACCAGCGTGATCCCGAGCCCAGTAACAGAAACTACTATGGCCGAACCGGAAGGCGGTGAGCGATGCGCATCATTCCATCGCCCCAAACTGTGATTGGTGCAAATGTTCTCGCACTCTGGCGACAGACACCGGAGATCAACAGCCGGTTCGCAGACACGGAGGAAGGGGTTCATCAATTCTTGAGTTACGTTCGCGCAGCGGTGATGCAACGCATCGAACAAGAAAGGGGTCAGTAGTAATGTTTGGGAATATCATGAAACGCAATCAACCACCCGTCCAGGGGAAGCTCGCTGTTGTCGAGATCTTCAACGCCTTGGTTCGAGACCATGCGGAGGCGAGAGCCAAGGAAGGTACATTACTGCGTGGGCTTGAGCAGGCCGAGTCCAGACTCGCCGCGATTCCTGGTGAGGAGCAGGCCGTCCATGACAATCACTATCGGAATATTGTTCAACGGGAAGTGGATCCCGCCAGACCCGACTTAACCGAGCAGCACAATCGTATGCTTGCGGATCTCGTGACGGAACGAGCCCAGATGTCGGGTAAGGTCTCGGCGTATGGACAGGAGCTCCAGGCAATCCAGCGTACGCTGGCAAAGCTGGAGGGCGAGCATGGGCAGATTGAACGGGCACGCCGGGCGATGTGGTCCACGATCGCGGAATCGCTGGCCGCGCAGGTCTCGCCTGACTTTCAGAAGCAGTTCCTCCGGCTGTGGTCAGCCCTGGATCGTGTATCCAATGGCATTCACGCCGTGGGCGTACTGCCCAAGCTGGTTTCGATCGAACTCCCGACCGAATCCAAGATGGCCACGCTTAACGAGTTGTGCCATGAGTTTGGCATTGCGAACGACTGACAGTCTTCTCCGTGCGGTGCCACGGAGAGCACGTCGGGGTTGGGACGTTGGGCAGGTGGCCAGCCAACACGGTTCAGTTGCCGTGTGCCACCACACCTGCTCCTCTATTATCTGAGCACTTAATAACCATGTCTGGGTCCCTCTAGACAATGAAGCAATGCGGGTAAGCGAAGTCGCGGTATTGGGGCAGTGTGAGGGGAAAAAAATCTGGTTTTCTTTCCCGCAGTTTTCAGAATCAGAGGAGGGGCCAATGCCTACACAGAACGAGCCGTCAACACTCCGCGTTGGCATCGATCACGCCACTAACTTGATTGCTGAGGCTATGGCATCCTGGTTGAACCAGCTTCGAGATGCGTGCGCGGCCCATATCCTAAAACGTCCACGAGGTGTCTTCTTTTCAGGGCCGTTGTTCATTCGATGATGGACGGTGAGAGAAGCCTCTTCGGGCGCGAGCGCTGGACAGCAACAGAATTGGGGGAAGCCTTGTGTTTATCTGCCCAACGCATCAATCAACTCGTTAAAGAAGGTGTTGTGCCGTCGGCGATAGATGGGCGCTATTCACCTTTCGAGGCTGTGCCATCGTACATTCGCTTTCTGAAGCAGAAAGCTGCGGGCCGATCACAGGCTGGTGAAGCGGTGACGAAAATGCAACTGGAAAACCAAATGCGCCGGATCAAGCTCCAGCGGATTGCCGGTGAACTAGTGCCTATCGCGCGGGTGAAAAAAGATTTCTTTGAGTGCGCCCGCCGGGTCCGCGATGGGCTGTTGAATATGCCCAGCCGGTTGAGCGGCGTGTTTGCCGCGGAATCGAACCAGGAGAAAATCTTTGAACTGTTCAACAAGGAAGTGCATGTCGTATTGACGGAGCTGGCGAGCGGCCACGCGGTGACGGCCGCGGATGCTCGGCTGCCGCTTGAGGATTCAATCGACCGGAAAAGTTGCGGTGATGATCTAGGTGATGCTGGCATGGTGGAGGGGGCAGACTTATCGAACGAGGAAGTCGAGCCACACGAGGGACGATTTTCTGACGGAGACTGAAGGGCATCATCTAACGCGATGCGGATAGATGGAAGAGTTTATTCGGCCACGCCGCCTAAACAGAAGAAAGGACTCACCCATGAACCATTCGACACCGACACTTTCCTGCTCCGTCACGGTGATTCGTGACCAGTTTAACGCGGACCGCTCCCGCGAGACGGTGGACTGTCATGCGGGGCAATGGCTTGCCGAGGCGGTGCGACCGCTCGCGCTCCCAGACGAGTGGGTTGCGGTCGATAGCGGCAAGGTGCTCGATCGGGCGGCGTGGGATCGGCATTTAATCGTCCATGGATCACATATTCTGATTTATCCACGGATCTCGGATTCCCCTTTGCAAATTGCCACGGGCATCATATTCCCGCCGCTCGGCATCTACTATGGGTTGAATGCGATGGGGGCGCCGTCGTGGGTCTCGCTCCTCTCGATGGGAGCTTTCGGGGGAGCCCTTGGAACGGCGCTTGCTGCCAAAATGGGTATTGATTCTATCCTAACGCCAGGCGCCGGCCAGCCGACCTTTCCTAGCTACTCATCTGCCGGAGATATGGAGGGCTCGGCGACCTATGGCTTTAGCGGAATCGAGGTTGCATGATTTCCTACCGCGTCGTGCGCGCCGCCGAGACGGACCGAGGCCCGATTCATCGCGTAGAGGACCTGCAGGGGCGGCTCTTGAGTCTCGAAGAACTTGACCTCCTCTCGCGGATTCCGCATCGAAGCGGCGCCGGACGGCATATCGATTTTATCCTGACGGATGAAAGCCAGCCACGCCACGGCAAGCCCTTTTTGAGACCACAGTGTCTCAGGTTTAAATACAAACCGCACATGACGTTCCTAGGGACCGGGCTTCCGATCGGGTATGTGGAGAATATTCTGGTGTGCCCACCCGGCAGTGTGCCTGGGACCGAAGGCAGGATTGCCCTCGCCACAGCGACCCTTTCTGAAACCGCGCTTGCGGCTCTGGCGTGGGACGCAGTGCACGCGGGAATCTTGACGGGGGTCTGTCTGCATGGGAACGGTCACCCCGATGCGACCGGAGAGTTCAACACCTATGAGGGCCGGTTTGTCACGCTTGGCAGTCTCGACGGCAGCTGCATACGCAACGCTCGGGTCTTGCGGGTGCGGGAGGAGGTACAGGACTCGGGTTATAGGAGATGATCAGCCCAGTGTTCTTCAGAAATGAGCGCGATGGGATGGCCATGTTCCGCCAGACTCACGGCTTTTTCAATCTTTCGGCCATAGGTCGAATGCAGCCAGTCGGTGCTGCCCATGGATCCGATGACGAGATAGTTGGTCTCTTCTGTCACGTTGGCCTGCGTGATGCCGCCGCGATCCTTGATCTCGAATTCATGATTGGCGCGGGGGCCCATAACGAATTTTCCTGTGAAGCAGAAGTACTGATTCCTGAAGAAGACGGGCGGGGCTGGCATCGTGAGCGGGAGTGTGGTGGAGCGGTTTGTACCATCACCTCCGTTCTTCGCATGGCCCACAATCTCAGCGAGCAGCTTGAACAGATCAACGCGTTCCTCCTGATCGACGATTCTATCTTCAAGGATCTGATTGATTCTGGCGACTAGCACGTTTGCTGGCCAGACATCTAATACATGCTGA
Source organism: uncultured Cytophagia bacterium (assembly GCA_964395375.1). Lineage (GTDB taxonomy): Bacteria > Zhuqueibacterota > Zhuqueibacteria > Zhuqueibacterales > Zhuqueibacteraceae > JABWAN01. The sequence goes on along the minus strand of CAYNDW010000288.1, from coordinate 2,572 downwards.
TTTGCGTTCAGCCAGCTGGCCAGAAAGCCAAATTCGTCTTCGTTGAGGACTTGATCGCTGATGAGGCCCTTGGATATCCCGATCAGTTCATCAATGGATCGTGTCGCGATGCGCGGGGCATTCCAGCTGCTCTGACTGGGTTGGCCGTGCGCACCGAGCTTACCGGGGCGACGAAGAATATAGACTCGCTTGCCCATGGTGCCCTCCTTGGCCAGATATTCGCGTTCAATGTGGCAAAGCTTGTTCACTTCCCTTTCGGTAGCAGGCCCTTCTTCGCTTGGCACTTCTTCAGCAGATCGCGGAGGGCTTCATCAATGCTACCTGGTGAAATAGAGTGCAACCAGGACCACGAGGAGAAGGAGCCCGTAACTCAGAACACCAACAATAATGCTTCGCCATCGCTCGCTCACTCTGGGTTATTTCCCCTTCGGCAAGAGCCCCTTCTTTTCCATTTCCTCGAGGTGGGCGCGTGACAGATCAATGAGCAACTGCTTAACTGACTTCCGTTCGACAGCGGCCGCGACCTTAACTTTGTGCATCAATTCTCGTGGGATATCGCGAAAGACCCAAGAGCCGGCTGTCTCGTCCTGAGATTTACTCTTTGACATGGCCTAACCGTAGCATGAACCGTTAACTCAGATAAATGACAGTTGACATGCTATGCTATCAATTGCTAGCATGCAGTTGCAGAAAGGAGATCCCAAACTAATGGTGAGAATCGTGATTCAGGTACCAACGACCGTGAAAGCCAAGCTCGACGCGCAGCGCAAGCTCGGCACCACAGCCAGCGGTCTGATTCGACACTTGTTGGAGAATCATTTCAATGGCCTCGCGAAGGGGCAGAAAGGACGGTGAGTGATGGCGGCACAATTGGCAATTGCAAAAGACAGCTCGAGGCCAAGCCCTCGTAAACGTGAACGGATTGGCATGCTGGAGCGTAGGCCATCGGAAGAGTGGTTCGTTACAAAGCGAACGGCACGAGGCCGTGCAAAATGGTTCTGCCGATTCTCGATCACGGGCCTCTACCCGCGTCTGTTTGGCCCATTCCCTTCGAAGCGCAAAACGCTTCTCTTTTTGGATGCGGCAATCTGTCAAATAGGCGACTACTGGAACCAGCTTGATGAAGCTCGCGATAAATACGCGATCGAGGGAGAGTTTGAAATGGTGAATTGGGGACCGATCATCGAGCATCCACTCGCCACGAAAGATGGAGGCCGGCAGCCGAGAAAACCGCAGGTTGTGTGATGAGAGGACATCTTGTTAAGCGCTACAAGGGAAGCTGGAGCATTGTGCTCGATCATGGCCGTCGGCGAGATCCCGAGACGGGACTGCTCAAGCGAATCCAAAAATGGTTCAGCTATCGAGGGAGCAAAAAAGAGGCGGAACAATATCTCAATGATCTCCTGTACCGATACCATCGAGGGGGAGTGCTTGAACCATCGAAGCTGCTCTTGAGTGATTGGCTTGATCGCTGGCTGGAGACGGCCGTGAAGCCGGGGCTGGCATTTAGGACCTACGAAACCTACAAGAGCCTCATTGACAAGCATCTCAAACCAGGTCTCGGACACTATCCGATCGGAGAGCTCCGGCCCGATCATCTTGAGGGATATTATCATGGCAGCACGCTTGAGCCGAAAACCCTGGAAAGCCACCATAACGTGTTGTCGGGGGCGCTGGGGGTGGCCGTTCGGCATAAGCTCATCCGTGACAACGTGGCGAGTCTGGTGATGAACAAACCACGAGCGCGGGACAATCCTGAAGACATCCAAGCCCAGTGCTGGGAGCTTGATGAAGCCAAGGCGTTGCTCAAGGCCGCGCATGAGGCAGGGTCTCAGCCGGCCGCATTCTATCGCTTGGCATTGGAGAGCGGAGCGAGGAAAGGGGAGCTGTGCGCGTTCAAGTGGAGTGATTTGGACATCGAGGCAGGGAAGCTCACGGTCATGCGACAATTGATTAAGCGGTGGCCCATCCCGATCTTTGGGGCACCGAAGAATCGGAAGCCCCGGACGATCGATCTTTCATCGGACATGCTGGGCTTGCTCCGCAAGCAAAAGGCGTCTCAGGCTGAGGTGAAGCTTCTGGCGGGGAATACCTATCAGGATCACGGTCTGATCTTCGCCTACGACCAACCGCCGTTTGGGATGCCTCTCTCCTCCAACAATATCGGGCAACGTGAATTTTCAAAGCTGATCAAGGCTGCGAAGGTTCGTCCGATCACCTTCCACGGACTGAGACACACAGCCGCGACATTGATGTTAAAAGAGGGGATCCCGATCAAGGTAGTTGCTGAACGTCTGGGTCATAAGAAAATCACGATCACGCTGGACATCTACGCCCATGTGTTGCCCTCAATGCAGAAAGAGGCGGCAGTAAAGCTTGGCGCACTGTTCAACGGGTGAATTAGTGCAGACGTGTGCACTTCGGACTTGTGAAAAGGTGAGAGGGTGTTAGCTTTCCGTTAGCGGTGCTATTGATAAGACGGATGTAAGTCTGCGGAATTCAAGAGAAGAAATATGAAGTGGTGCCGAGGGACAGAATTGAACTGTCGACACCAGCCTTTTCAGGGCTGTGC
>CAYNDW010000287.1:0-7701 GCA_964395375.1 uncultured Cytophagia bacterium | reverse complement strand
ATGTTACCGACGCGCCTAATTTTGCGCCGTTTGGCCCCGAACAACCCAACACACCATCAATTCCCCCCTTGAGGGGGGTTCGGGGGGTGTCGCTCGCATCCACTTCGCCAGCGAATATCGACAGCAAAGAGTTAAAGAGTGAAGAGGTGAATTTGAATAATCATGTCGCGCCGAACAACACCCCCCTGGCCCCCCTCACGGGGGGAGTCAAAACTCAAACTAAAAACGGGGGTGGCCTATGATCAGCATCGGCATCACCGTGCAAGACTTCGTTCTTTTTATGCCCACGCTGGCATTGACGCTGCTCGGCTTTGGCATCATTATTTTAGGCTTGATCTTTCCGCGCATGTATCGCGAGACCATGGCGGCCGTGGTTTTGTTTGGATTGGCGCTCGCGGTGTTCCTTATCATCAATCACAACTGGAGCGACGACAAGCTCATCTTCAACGAGATGATATCCGTGGATAAATTTAGCCACGGCTTCGCGGTCGTATTTATGATTGCCGCGGGCTTAACCGTTTTGCTCTCGCTCAATTCGCTCGAAGGCAGCTCACTGTTGGTGAGCGAGTATTTTGCGCTGATCATTTTCGCCACCGTGGGCATGAACTTGATGGCTGCGAGCGCGCATTTGCTCACGCTCTTCCTCGGCGTCGAAACGCTTTCGGTCTCGCTTTATATTCTTGCGGGTTTTCGCCGCACGGACAAATATTCGCTCGAAGCTTCGTTCAAATACTTTTTGCTCGGCGCGTTCGCGAGCGGCTTTCTACTCTACGGCATCGCGTTGATTTACGGCAGCGTGGGCAGCGCAAAACTCAGCGCGATTAGTGCAGCGCTCAATGGCGCCAACGGTAGCGCGCTCGCTTCTCCTAGACTTTTCACCGCCGGACTAGTCATGATGGTCGTCGGCTTTGGTTTTAAAATCGCGCTCGTGCCCTTTCACGCGTGGGCGCCCGATGTGTATGAAGGAGCGCCGACGCCAATTTCCGCATTCATGGCCACCGGCTCAAAAGCCGCGGGTTTCGCGGCGCTGCTGCGTGTCGTCGTGGCCTCCGGTATGATGAACAACGTCGATTGGCAACAGGTGATGTGGGTGATTGCCGTCGCAACAATGACGGTGGGCAACATCGTCGCGCTGCGCCAAGAAAGCGTCAAACGCATGCTGGCCTATTCCTCCATCGCGCATGCGGGTTATATTCTCGTCGGCGTTTTGGCGAAGGATGAGCACGGAATCTCCGCGGTCCTGTTTTATTTGTTAAGCTATACCTTTGTGAACCTCGGCGCATTCGGTGTGATCGCTTTTCTCGCGCGCGGCGAACGCGACAATATCAAACTTGAAGAGTTGCGCGGCTTGGCTTATCGCCATCCGTTAATTGCCCTGGCCATGTCGCTCTTCATGTTTTCGCTCGCGGGCATTCCGCTGACCGCGGGCTTCATGAGCAAATTTTATATTTTCCTCGCCGCGGTACAATCGGGTTATCTTTGGCTCGTGATTCTGGGCGTGATCAATTCCATGATCAGCCTGTACTATTATCTCGGCGTGGTCGTGCAGATGTTCATGCATCGCAACGAAGAAGAGAAGCCGGCGTTCGATCCGCTGCCGGCAGTTGCGCTCGCGTTGTTTATCGCCGCGTTCGCCACATTGCATTTGGGCTTCTCGCCCGCGCGCTGGATGGAGACTTTTCAAGACGCGGAAAAGCACTGCAAGATTACGCAAGAGCGCTGAGAATTTTGTCAGACTCCACGCAAGTTTTTCTTTGAGGAGAAGGCCTAGCCGCTTTCTCCTTTTTATTTTCGACGACGCCAAGTTTGCGACCTTTTTTCTTCCCCGCTTCCTCTCTAACTGAGGCGGAGCATGCGTCCCCACTGGTATCCATTCAACCCATGTCACGCAAACGACCAAGCGAAAATCGCACTTGTGGTTTTCGTCGCATATCATAAATTGTCGTTGGCACTTTTTAGCTCAAGCAGTTTCCAGCGCAAAAGGCGCAACCCTTTCATATAATTCCGGCGTCACCCGCAGCGCTTGTTTTTACCGCACGCTCATCACAGAACATTTGCGATTTCCTGCAACAATCAACTCGCACAGGCAACTCTACTCAAGCACGGCATCAGGAGAATGGTATGGAAATCACGATCACTTGCAATGCGGTTGCAACACAGCAAACTTCCGCGCTATTATTGCTCTTCGCACCGCCGGCGGCGGAAAAGTTTGCCGCCTTTAATCTCTCCCAACCCACTTCTTATTTTTCCTATGTCAAACCTCTCATCCAGCACGGCGATTTTCACGGTCGTTCGCGTGAACTTTTTTGGCTTTATCCCGAGAACTTGCCCGCGAAGCGCTTGTTGCTTTCCGGCATCGGCAAAGAGCAAGAAGAGAGCAAGCTGGATGGACCGTTTCTCCAACGCATTATTGCCAACGCAATCGCGGCCTGTCGCAGACTAAGTGTTAAAGAACTCTGTATTCCGCTGGCGGGAGCGCTGTTGGATCAATTCCCCCCGACACGCGCGGCGCAACTGATCGTCGAAGCGGCGCTGCTCGCCAACTATCAATTCACGCGCTACAAAACGCGCAGCGACAAAAATACTTCAGCACTAGCAACGCTCACGCTTTTGCTGGAGGACGACAAACACGCAACGGCAATACGAGAAGGCGCGCACTCCGGAAAAATTCTCGGCACCTGGACTTGCCATGCGCGCGATCTCCAAAACACGCCGGCGAATGATCTCTCCCCTTCGCGATTCGCGGAGCTTGCGCAAGAACAGGCGGAGACCGTCGGGCTTGCGTGTGAAGTATGGGATGAAATGAAAATTCGCGAAGAAAAAATGGGCGCGCTCTTAGGCGTAGCGCAAGGCAGCCCACAGCCTCCGCGCTTTGTGATTTTAGAAAAAAACGCGGAGGCGAAAGAGCAACCGACATTGGTGCTCATCGGCAAAGGCGTGACCTTTGATAGCGGCGGCCTTGCGATTAAATCGCTCGACTCGATGCTCGAAATGAAATTTGACATGTCCGGCGCCGCGGTTGTGCTCTCCACCATGTGCGCTTTGGCAGAGCTGCAAACGCCGCTGCATGTGGTGGGCTTGATTCCTCTCGTGGAAAATATGCCGAGCGGCACGGCGCAACGCCCCGGTGATGTGGTGCGCACTTGCAATGGCAAGACCATCGAAGTTGCGGATACGGATGCCGAAGGCCGTCTGATTCTGGCAGAGGCGCTCGCCTATGCGGCGCGCTACAAACCGGATGCGGTGATCGATCTCGCAACTTTAACGGGCGCGATGGCCTACGTGCTTGGCGATACCGCCGCAGGTTTATTTTCCAATGAACCCGCCCTCGCGGAATGCATCAAAAAAGCGGCGCAGCAAATCGGCGAGCGCGTGTGGGAACTTCCTCTCTTTCCCGAATTTACACAGCAACTTGAGAGCGAGATTGCAGACATTCGCAATGTGGCTTCGAAACGCGGCGCCGGCGCGAGCAAAGGCGCGGCGTTTCTCGCCAGCTTTGTGGACGGTTACAAATGGGCACACCTCGATATTGCGGCCGTGGCCGCAGCAATGAAGTCAACAGCCCTCACGCCAAAAGGTGGAACAGGCTGGGGAGTAAGGTTGATGGTGGAGTTCTGTCGTCAGTGGGGTAAATAATCAAAACCGGCCTTGCCGCAAAAACGCTCGTAACTGCTATAAAATGTTGGAAAATTATCTTGCATCACAGATAAAGTTTTGCTACTATTGCGGGCTTTTTTTAGTCCGCCTTGAAATAAGAAGAAGATTTGGTAAGAAGTATCCGCTTGCTGCGGATACTTTTTTGTTTGAATAGCCGAGCTATGTTTCAACAACTCACTGATCATTTTGGCGAAATTTTTCGCAAGCTCAAAGGCCACGGCAAACTCACTCCGGAAAATATCACGGAGAGCTTGCAAGAGGTGCGTCGCATTTTGCTCGAAGCGGATGTGAACCTCAACGTCGCGAAGAATTTTGTCGCTGCGGTGGAAAAGAAAGCTCTTGGTGCGGAAGTCTTAAAGAGCATTAGCCCGGCGCAGCAGATGATCAAGATCGTGCATGATGAATTGACGCTCTTGCTCGGCATCAATGAAGCCCCGATGCGCGAGGCGAATATTCCGCCGACGATGATCATGATCGTGGGTTTGCAAGGCGCGGGCAAAACGACTTTTTGCGGCAAGCTGGCAAAGCATCTCAAAGCACGCGGCCGCAAACCGCTGTTGGTCGGCGCGGACTTGCAGCGCCCCGCGGCGGTGGAGCAGTTGCAGATTTTGGCAAAAACTGCGGGCTGCGAGTTTTTCTCGCAGGCCAACTCCACTCCGCTCGAGGTTTGCCGCAACGCAATTTCGGTTGCGCGGCAAAAATTGCTCGACGTGGCAATCTTCGACACCGCGGGCCGTTTGCATCTGAATGAAGAGTTGATGAACGAGCTGGTGTCGATCAAAAAAGCGCTGAAGCCGCACGAGATCTTGTTCGTGGCCGACGGCATGACCGGGCAAGATGCCGTGAACACAGCACAAGCGTTCGTGCAGCGGCTGGATTATACCGGTGTGGTGCTCACCAAAATGGACGGCGATGCGCGCGGCGGCGCGGCGCTCTCGATTCGCGCGGTGACTGGTAAGCCCATCAAATATATCAGCACCGGCGAAAAGCTGGACGCTTACGAAAAATTCCATCCCGAGCGTATCGCCTCCCGTTTGTTGGGCATGGGCGATATCGTTACGCTCGTGGAAAAAGCCCAACAGGCCGTTGATCAAGAAAAAGTTCGGGCGCTGGAAGCGAAACTTCGCAAAGCCGAATTTTCGCTCGAAGATTTTCTCGATCAAATGCAGCAGGTAAAAAAAATGGGGTCGCTGCAAAGCTTGGTGGAAATGATTCCCGGCATGGGCGGCAAACTGCCGAAGGACGCGCAGATCGATGAGAAAGCCTTCACGCGCACGGAAGCCATCATTCAATCCATGACGCTGCAAGAGCGCGAGAAGCCGCAAGTGCTCAACGGTAGCCGGCGTCTGCGCATTGCCAAAGGCAGCGGCACGAGCGTGCAAGAAGTCAATCGTCTCATCAAACAATTCGATATGATGCGCAAGATGATGAAAAGCGCGGCAGGCCGCAAAGGCCGGCTGTTTTGATTTAAAGGCATTTCAAACTTTCAACTGCAAATTTTAAACTGAAAATTTGCGCTGATGAACTATGATCAACACATTACAAGGAGGTTCGCATTGGCAGTTCGACTTCGTCTTCGCCGCATGGGCAAAAAAAAGCAAGCGTTCTATCGCATCGTAGCGATTGATTCGCGCGCGGCTCGCGACGGCAAGTATCTAGAAAACCTTGGCACCTACAATCCACGTAATGAGCCGGCGATAATTACTTTGAAAGCCGAGCGTGCGTTGTACTGGCTGGGCACCGGCGCCAAGCCCACGGATACCGTGCGCAGCATTTTAAGCCGTCGCGGCGTTTTGCTACAATGGCATTTGCGCAAGCGCGGTTTTGAAGAAACAAAAATTTCCGACGAGATGCAAAAGTGGGAAGCTTCGCAAACTGACCGCCAAAAACGCCAAGAAGCTTTGCGTGAAGATAAACGCATTGCGCGCAAGAAGAAAAAAGAAGCGGAAAAAGCGGCCGCCGCAGCGTAACGCAAGAAGCGTCAAAGGCCAGACCGGAGGCGTCTGGCCTCAATGCGAACAACCTCACGTCATCCCAGTATTGACTCGATATGTGGAAAGTTCAAGCAGCCTAGGGAATGTGGAAGGCATATGTCGTCTTGTTGCGCACCGCGCTCCACGCGTGGTGAGTGTGAATTCCTAGTGCTCTGCAAGTGAAACGTCGAGAATCTGGAAGCATCGCTTGCTTCCAAGGGAGGGCTGAAATGAAGGATTTCATTGCGTTCATTGTCAAACATCTTGTGGATCAGCCGGAAGAAGTTGTGGTCGAAGAAGTAGACGGCCATCACATTATTGTCTACGAATTGCGGGTGGATCGAAGCGACATGGGCAAGGTTATTGGTCGTGGTGGCCAAACCGCGACTGCCCTGCGCATTATCCTTGCCGCGGCCTCGGCAAAATCCGGCAAACGGGCCATTTTGGAAATTGTCGAATAGCATCGCCACGCCGGGTTTCAACGCCATCTCATGTCGCGTGCAACACATGCCAACTCAAAGCGAAGTCACAATTGGAATCATCCTGCGCCCTCACGGGTTGCGCGGCCTGGTTAAAGTGCGCCCATTGACCGATGATGCGAATCGTTACTTCGCTCTTAAAAAAGTTCGCCTGCATCTAAAAGGCGCGCTTCTCGGCGAGTTCGCGCTTGAACACGTCACCATGAGCACGCCGAAAAATCTGCTCCTCAAATTTCGCGGCCGTGATTCGATTAATGAAGTCGAGGCGTTGCGTGGTGTGGAAATCCGTATCACCCGCGACGAATGTTTGCCCACGGCAAAGGATCAATTCTATCACTTCGATTTGATCGGCTTGCCGGTGCAAACGACGACTGGCCGAACCCTCGGCACCTTGAGCACAATCCTGGAGCATCCGGGCAATGACATTTGGGTCGTGCATGACGAGGCGCACAACGAGTTGTTGCTTCCGGCCATCGGCTCTGTCATCAAAGAAGTAAATTTGGAACAACGCCGAATCGTCATCGAACCGCTTCCCGGCTTGCTTGACGATAAAGCAGAATCAACTTGAACGAGAAGGGCTTTTGCGCGCTTTTATCCATTCAGCCCTAAAATAATTCTGCCCTATTAGTTTTTATCAAAGCTCATGCAGTTTCACGTCGTCACAGGTTTTCCCAACTTATTTACCGGGCCATTAACCGAAAGCATCATCAAACGCGCGCGCGAACGCAGCTTGGCCGAAATATATCTGCACGACCTCCGCGATTTCGCGACCGACAAACATCGTTCGATCGACGACTATCCCTATGGCGGCGGCCCGGGAATGATACTGAAGCCCGATCCGATTTTCGCATGCGTGGAACATATCCAAAAAACTTATCAACTCGAATCCGCCAAAATTATTTTGACCTCGCCGCAAGGCACGGTCTTTAATCAAAACACCGCGAACGCGCTGGTTAAAGAAGAAGCTATGATCATCATCTGCGGCCATTACAAAGGCGTGGATGAGCGCGTGCGCGAGTTGCTCGTCACCGAGGAAATTTCAATCGGCGATTATGTGGTAACCGGCGGCGAACTGCCGGCCATGATTGTGATGGATGCCGTGATTCGCCTGCTCCCCGGCGTACTCGGCGATCTCGACTCCGCATACGGCGATTCGTTTCAAAGCAACAGTCTCGATCATCCGCATTACACGCGCCCGGAAGAGTTTCGCGGCCATCGCGTACCCGAGATTCTGCTCTCGGGACATCACGCAAAAATTACGGCATGGCGCAAAGAAATCGCGCAGCAGCGCACGCTTGAACGCAGAGCGGACTTATTACAGAACCCAACACCCAACTTCACGGAGGATAACCCATGAACAAGATGAATGCTCTCACCGCGCAGCAAATGCGCAGCGATATACCCGATTTTTCGGCGGGCGACACCATTGCCGTCCATCACAAAGTCGTGGAAGGCGACAAAGAACGCACGCAAACGTTTGAGGGCGTCGTCATCCAACGCCGCGGGGACGGCATCAACGCCACTTTTACCGTGCGCAAAATTTCCGATGGCATCGGCGTCGAGCGCATCTTCCCCTTGCACTCTCCCAACAT
>CAYNDW010000286.1:0-7708 GCA_964395375.1 uncultured Cytophagia bacterium | reverse complement strand
TCACGCGGGCCGAGCTGTTCGACGGTGGTGGGAAGCCGCGCTTCGCCTGCACCGATCGATTGCTCGACGCACGACTCGACACGCGGGATGATGATCTTGCGGCGCCACTTGCCGATCGTGATCACGAGCGGGATGTTGTCGCCCGTCGGCACGTTCTCGAGCCGGAAGTTGCCGGCCTCGTCCGTGATCGCGCGTGCGACCGGTGAGCCCGGCAGATCGTCGCTGCAGCGGCTGCACTGCACGCCGGGCGTGAATGCGCCCGGGTCCTCACGCGGAACATAGACGTTCACGTTGTACAGCGGCAACGTTCCGTTCGGCGCGAACACGGTGCCTGTGACTGCAATGTTCGTGACGCGCAAAGTATCGCCGCCGATATTCATCACCATTACGGCGGAATCCGCGCTGGTATTGACCGGCACTTGGCCGAAGTTCAGCGTGTCCGGCTTCGCGGCAATTTGCGGTGTGGCGAGGGCGGTGCCCTTCAATTCTACGATATGCTCCGGCTCACTCAACGCGTTACTGAAGACGTGCAATGCGCCCTTGGAAGCGCCTTTTGCTTTCGGTTTGAAATACAGTTTCACGCTCACCGCGCCATCTTTGGGAATGGTCAAAGGCACGGCAATCGGCGCAATAGCAAAATCGCCGTCAACTCTAAACGAGGAAATCACCAGATCACACGTGCCGGGATTGCGAATTTCATAAGTGGCCGCGCTGGAATCTTGCAAGCCCGTGTCGCATTCGCGAATATTGACAATGGGAAATTCCACCGGCGAGGGGCTGCCCGCAATCTTCGAGGCGCCGCCTTCGCCTTTTAACTCCACGAGCGCAATCGGCTCATCGGCATCGTTGCTATGAATCGCCAAGCTTCCGGAATCGGCTTTACCCGCAGTGGGCGAGAAACGCACCCAAACAATTTCAGAATCGCACGGCGCGATAGCGAAAGCGGAGTCATGCGTGGTCGAGAACGCTTTATTGGAAAAATCCAGATCCTTGACTCTCAATGTGTCTTTGCCGGCATTAAAAACCTTCACGGCAATAGCACTGTCCACGCACACCGCGCCGAAATTAATTGCCGCTGGTTTAACTTCGATCTCCGGTTTCGTTTCGCCGTGCAATTTAACCACTACAATCTTTTCACTCGAATCCGGGTCGTTGCTATAAATCAACAAACTGCCCGTATCAATTTTGGCGGAGGTCTGGGTATAGCTCACCCAAATTGTTGTCGATGCTTGCGGAGCGAGATCAAAGCTGCCAGCATGCGTCGTCGAAAACGCGAGATTGGTAAAGTCCAGCTTGGTGACATGCAGCGTCGTATCACCAACATTTGATACGGTAACCGGGATCAAAAGACTGTCCGTACAAGCGGGTCCAAAAGCAATCGACTTGGGCGACACTTCAATATCAGGCTGCTTGAGCGCGCCGTTTCCAATCAGAACAATCTTGATGGGGTTGGTCAATCCGTGTTTCGGATCGTTGCTGAAGACTTCCAATAACGCGGTGTGAGGGCCTTTATCTTTCGGGTTAAAAGCGACCGGTATACTCACCGTATCGCCTTCATTCAAAGTGATCGGATAGGTGAGCTTGGGCTCCAATTTGAAGGCAAGCTTATCCAAACCCGTGATTCTGGCGGAGTCGATGCGCACTTGACATTGCACGGACCAAACTTTGGCGCTGTCTAATAATGTCTTCGTTTCGCCGACGGTGACGTTGCCAAAATCCACGGTATCAACCGCGGCAATGACCGGCGGTTTGATTTTAACCGGAATCCTCAACGTATCCGGATCGGGAATACCGTTCGAGCGCGCGCGTACGATAATCTCAAAATCCACCGGCGTGCCGATAAACTTGTGCGGCGGAAAACACAGCGAGTCTCCCGGCAAAATAAATTGAGGGAAATTAAACACCGCATTTTCTTTTTGCGGCCTGCCAGCGTGCTTTGCTACTCCCGGCGGAAATATAAAAATATATTCCAGTGAATCGACGCGTAATATACAATCGCTGGGGTTCTTAATACACACTTCCACCGTGGCGGATTGCCCACGACACAATTCCAACAAGGAGTGTTTCGCGATGAGTATAATCTCCGGCCCTTTGACTTCGCCTCTTAACTTCACCGCGAAAGGATTCTCATTGGGATCATTGCTGAAGATCGACATGAAGCCGGAATCGGCCATAACTGCTTTCGGCGAAAAGGACACTCGAATGATCTTGCTTACGCCTGGTGGGAGATCGAAACTGGTGGTGTCGAAAGTAAAAGCCGGGTTGTCGGATTTTAATGAAGTGACGTGGAGAATCGCATTACCGCGGTTAGAAATAGTTACATTTCCAGTTGCAATGCTATCATTGCATGCTACCAAAACTAACGGATTCGGCGCCACGTGAATATCAGGTGCAAGCGTTCCACGGCCATCTAATGCGACAATCACAGGATTGTTTGCCGCATCATTGCTTGCAATCTTAAGCGTAGCGGGATATTGTCGCGCTTCTGTCGGAGTAAAGGTAATCGGCACAACAACGCTGCTACTCGGAGCAATCGTGACTGGCGGTCGACGATCAGTAGAATAAGCCGAATCAGAAAAAATAAATGACGAAACGACCAATAAGGCCGTGCCCACGTTTGAGATTTTAATTGTTTGCATAGAATCATCTCCAACTTTGATTTCTTCAAAGTCGAGACTTAAAGGTTCCACAATAATTTTGGGCTTTGTAAAAGCTTCGCCCCGCAAAGCCACATTGAAAGGATTTTGGGTAGTATCATTACTGTAAATGAACAACGTCCCCGAATGCGAGCCGGAATCTTTTGGCGTGAAACGCAAACGCACCACGAGGCTGCCTTGTGGCGGAATCAATGCGTTTCGCGTACGCGGCGGAATTTCAGAAAACGTCGTGCTGTCTGAAAATTCCAAACGGTCGATGGTGAGTATGCAATCGCTGCGATTGAAAATAGTATAGGTTGTATCGCTGCTATCTCGCACTTCGGCTCGGGAAAACGCGACTGCGCTTGCGCCGGCGATTTTTGGCCCAACCGCATTGGCGAACACGATAATTGGCGAACCGCTCAGATGCTGTTCATTGCGCCGCGAGGAAATTTCCAGTTGCTGCTCATCCAACTTTGACCCTAATTGCCATTCGATTTTCGCAATACCATCTGGCGAGGTATTGACCGTTGTGTCTTGCGGCTGGCCGCCGCCAATAATCGCACGGAAACGAACGGGCTGGCCGCCAAACGGCTTACCATATTGATCGCGCACGCGCGCTTGAATGGAATTTGCGAGCACGCTGTCAATACATCCTGCTTGACCATTGCCGCTCACCAATTCCAAAGTAACGGCATACGGCGGCTGCGGGCGCACGGCATAGAGCTTTTTCAAACTCGGAACGTAAATCGTGCCGTCCGGGCCGAACGCCGGGGCATATTTGCATTGCACATTGGGAAGATTCCAAAGCAGCGTTTTATTGGGAGCAAACGCGGCAAGGCCGAGCGTTTCGTTGACAATATAAATGTCGCCGGAAGCATCGACCACGGGCATGGTTTTATAGCGCGCGCTGCCTTGGTCGCGCGTCCATTTTTCTTTGCCATTTGCCTGCAAGGCGACCAACAAACCGGCGTCGAAGCCGGCAAAATATATTGTGCCGTCCGGGCCGAGGGCAGGTTGCGAAGGCGGGCCGTATCGAGAGTTATAAGAATAATTCCAAATCTGTTTGCCGGTTTGTGTGTCCAGCGCGATCACGAGCGGATTTGATCGAGAACCGGCATAAAGAACTTTGCCATTGGCGTTACTCGCGACCCACGCAACTTCTCCTAAAGTCGGAAGAATCCAGCGCGCAATCCGCGAACAGGAAGAGTTGAATACAAAAATACTGTTTCCAGCGGGAACATAAACTTGCGAAAATGAGACAATCGCGGGGGTGTTGCCGGGCTTTTCGCCGTCGAGACTGCCTACACACAATAAACTCCCGGCAGGATTAAAAACATAAAGCTCGGCATCATCACAAGCGAGGTACAGATTCCCATCTTTTCCAATATTAGCCGCGGTGCCAACATAGCCGCCGAGTTTCGCCCGCCATTTTAGACTACCATTAGGATTAATCGCAAAGAAACTGCCTTCATGCGAGCCCACATAGACGGTGCCATCGCTTCCAAGTGTGGGAGGCGCGCTAAAAGTTTCATTTTTGCCGCCGGGAAGTTTATAAGAGAAACGCCACTTTTCCGCGCCATCCGTGCGAAGAGCATAAACAAATTCATCCCCGCGGCTGGTGAAGACAATCGTTCCATCCGCAGAGACCACAGGAGATTGGATTTTTTCAAGGCCAATGGACTTCACCCAGTACAAATCTGGTATAATCGGGCCCTCAACCTTCGCGGCGCCAGACAAGCCGGAATCAGAACGATAGATCGGCCAGGAAGAGGTTGTTTGCGCGTAATTCTCTCCGAAAAACAGCAGTGCTGCGGCCATAGTCACAACGAAGCTGAAGCAACGCATGTTGTCCAACCAAGATCGCGGGGTGCGGATTCCTGCTGCAATGTTTCGAACAGTTCTTTGTCTGGTCAATTTTCTTCTCATGAGAGATCCCTCATAGCGTACCATTTCGAGACATTCCTTTGTTCGAGGACGAACGCTACATTAAATTTATGAAACCTTGAACAAAAAAAGTCCGTGAACAAAATATGTACAAACCTGACTAAAGGAAAACTTCTCCGGACAGAATTGGATGCTAATCGGGGAGCACGTGCGGGATGTAGCGTTGTTTATCTATATGGAGTAAGTCTGGAGTTGCTAAAAGCTTTCAGCCTTAGGTAGTATCTTTCAAAGTAGATCTGGGAATACATGTAAAATATTCACAAAATTCTTTAAAAAGTTTCCGCAAGCTTGCCCATTCGTTCTTAGGGCAAACAACAAACCAGCGCTTTCAAAAAACAACAAATGTAAAAATAATTTTTTATTGCAGGCGGTTTCTGGGGTCTGGGATCTGAATTGTTGATCAGGCTGATCAACTCGCGGTTCCGTGTCGGAATCAATTTGAGGCCAAATGCTTGATTGGGCCCGGCTAAATTTAATGTAAGACCTCCCTCACAAGACGGCAGGAATTAAATCCATTTGCTACACAAATGCAAGCAGTATTTCTCTAAAGTTAGGGACTAAATTGTATGCTTTGCGCCTGCGAGCATGAACTGGGTTTGCTAATCGTTTAAGACGCGATTTTCTTCCACAAGCTCACACTTCGAGTCACAATAAAAAAAGCATGACCATACCTCGCTTTGCAAAAAATAAAACGCCACGCTCTTCCATCTAAAAATATGAAGAGCGTGGCGTTCGTGCATGAAACCTTGCGAAGGTTTTAAGCCCTCGCAAGGTTGAACGGTCATTCGTGCTTTACTTCATCAACACTAGCTTCTTCGTTTGCACAAAGTCGCCGGCTTCGATGCGATACAAATAGGTGCCACTGCCAACCAACGTGCCGCTATCATCGCGCGCATCCCACAAAGCTTGATGATAACCCGCCGCGACTTGACCAAACACCAACGTTCTCACCTTTTGGCCGAGCGAATTAATGATGGTCAACTTCACTTCGCCCGCCTTCGGGATTTGATACGTAATCATCGTCGTGGGGTTAAACGGATTCGGATAGTTGTTGTTCAACGCGTAGCTGGTCGGAAGCTCGACGTTTTGACCCGCCACCGCAGTCGAAGTCACGGGCAGTTCGTTGGAGCGTTTGCTCTCGTTGCTGCCAAAATCCGTCGCCGTCACCGCATACACATACGAGGTGCTCTTTTGAATATTGGTGTCGCGATATTCGCTCGCACCAATCTTCGCGATCGCAGCGCCGAAAGACGGCTCGCTGGACAAGCGGCGATACACGGAGTAGAACTTCGCCTCTTCGTTGTCCGGCTCGCTCCAGCTCAATTGCACAAAACCGCTTTGCGCTCCGCCGGAAAGCTGCACCGCGTTCGGTGCGAGGTTATCAACCGAGAAGCCTTCAACCACATTCGAATTGCCGAACACCAACGGATTCGCGGTGTGCGCCGAAACCAAGAATTGATAGACAAGACTATCCACCAATGTCGGCGAGACAAAACCATAACGCGCTTCGGAACGCGCAATGACATTGCCCACAAAATCCCAATGGTTCATGGTGGAGGATTCAAAGAAACGCGTGCCTGTTTTGAGGCCGGCGATATTGCCAATCATGGCTGCACGATCCGCAACCACAATCGCGCCCGGCTCGGGCTTCACGATGCCCTGTGCGCCCGCGGGTTTATCGCGACGCCACACGCCGTATTCCGTAATCGGAACGCCGGCGAGCGTGCCGTCATTCGCGGAACGATCCCACGTGACGCGCATTTGCTTGCCTTGATCGCCGGCAATGTCAACCGCGCTCACCGCATTGGCCGCTTGAACGCCTTTGCCGCTCACCGCCACGCTCCAAATAATCCAGTCGCCGTCGTTGATGCCTTCATAGCGGAAGCGAACCCACACGTTCGGACGGCCCGCGGCCCAACGGGTGATGTCAATGCGACCGGGCGACATGGCACCGAGGAAAAATACCGCGCCGCCGAAATTCTGGCCAGTTTGCGGATCAATACCGCGACGACGTTCGAACACATCGCTCCAACTTTGGCCATTATCCGAACTGACGCCGATGGAGAAGCGTGTGTAGCCGCCGGTAAATCCACCGGAGCCGATGCCCTTGAAAGTCAAGATCGCGCCGGAAGTGATGAAGCTGAAATCAAGATTCGGGATGATCAACTCTTCATCTTGCGGACGTCCGAGTGAATCAGCCACGATGTAAGCGCCCTTGTAACCCGGGCCGCCGTTCGCTTCCAAAACCAATGCGCTCGCAGTGGTTTGCCAAGTGACCACACCCGGCTGCGGCGCAGAACGCACCACCATGCCAGGGCCGGGCACCGCGATCAAACGCTGCGGCGAGGGGCTGGCGGGCAGATCATACAGTCGCGCCGAATAAAGCACATTTGCATCATGCACCACAAAAGGCGAATGCCGCGCGATTTGCGCCGCGCCAAAGATATTGAAAATCGTGTTCGCATCATCGTTCGCCACGGAGGTGCTATCATTCGAACGATCTTCATCCGTTGCCAAACGCGTGAAGGCGCGAACGCGATACACGCCCGGAGTCGCCGGCGTCCAGTTCGTCAGCGCCGGAATCGCAACGGTCGCGCCCGGTGCAATGGCCTCGGTGCGACGGCCAACCACCGAAGCGACTTGCGCCCCGGCTGCATCCAAAATATTGCCTTGCCATTGCACGCCGCTTTGCGGCAGCGAGCCGGTATTCGTAACCGTCAATCCAAAATTCAATGCGTCACCGACTTTAGCCGGAAAAGGCACGACCACATTAACCGCGGCCACATCGTTTTGAATGGCAATCGCATTCACGGCAAGATTATCAACAAAAATATTTGCCGGCGCCACAACCGCGCCATCGGGGTAGGAATAGCCACCCAGGCGCATTTGCACGGAATCAGCGACTCCGATAAGCGGGGTCAAATCTACCGTTAAAGTACCGAACGCGGCGGGCGGCAAAACTGCCGGGACAGCCAACTCATTCCAGAAGCTCCAATGTCCGCCGCTATACGTACGAATCGCAAGTTGGAACGCATCGCCAAAGCCAGCCGAAGGACCGGGCGTCGGATCCAAAGTTCCTTGCACACCGAGGGTCGCTTGCAATTTGCCAGTGTCGCCGGGAAGAT
>CAYNDW010000285.1:0-7728 GCA_964395375.1 uncultured Cytophagia bacterium | reverse complement strand
TCAACCCCAGGCTGTTAAAAAAAGCTTGATTCTGTCATAGAAATCAGGATGACAATGAAACTGATAACTCTCACCAACCAATGAACCTCGGCGCCACCAACTATCGCCGCATCATCGTGTTCGGCGGCGTGTACAACAATTATCTCTCGCTCGCGTCTTTGTTGCGGGAGGCGCAAAGCATTTCACACGATGCGATTTTTTGTCTCGGCGATCTTGGCGCATTCGGACCGCATCCGAATCGTGTGTATCCCTTGCTCGTCGAAGGCAAGGTGCAGGTTGTGCAGGGCAACTATGACAACAGCATCGGCAATGATTTGAAGGATTGCCAATGCGGCTACACCGATCCGCGCGATAACTATTTCGCGCAGATTAGCTATGATTACACCCAATTGCACACGTCCAACGAATTTAAAGCTTATCAAAAAGCGCTGCCGCCGTTCATTCGCTTTGAAGCCTTCGGCAAGAAAGTTTTGCTCTGTCACGGCTCCCCGCGCCAAACGAACGAGTTCTTGTGGGAATCAACCACGCCTACGCATTTTCTGCAAAAGCTTTTTGTGGATTACGAGGCCGACGTGATTCTCACCACGCACACGGGCGTCAAATGGCAGCGACGTTTGCCCGATGGCAAGTTCTTCGCCAACGTCGGCGTGATTGGTCGCCCGGAAAATGACGGGCGCACGAATGTGTGGTATAGCATCGTGCATTTCACGCCGGAGCTACAAATCGAATATCGCGCGTTGGAATACGACCATCAACGCCTCGCGCGCGAGATGAAGGAAGAAAAATTGCCGCAGGAGTTTATCGACACCGTGCGCGCCGGATGGTGGACCACGTGTTTGGAAATTTTGCCCGGCAAAGAACGCGCGCGCGGGAAGTTTTGAATGCGATACTCGTGAAGAGTTGGTTTGTAACACCACCTCACCACTGTCATTCTGGAAGAACCTTCCCTCGTGCTCGATACACGGCCTGTTTTTGGAGAGGTGTACCCAGTGCGAGGGAAGGTTCTTCCAGAATGACAAAAATAGAGAGAACTCATTTCTAAAAGAGGTTTCATTGCGAGCGAGTCTACAAAACCCCAATCGCGCGATTCTGCTCTTTACGCGCTCGCCGGAAAATGAAGCGCGCCTCAAACCGCTGTCCGCGAAGTTATCCTTTGCCGAGCGCGTCGGGTTGTATGAATCGTTCACGCGCCACGTGCTCGCGCAGGCCTGCGCGCTCGACTATCCGATTCTCGTTGCGACCGACGAGCCGGAATACAACTTCGCGCGCTATTCGCCGAACGTGGCGACCGTCTTCAAACAGCGCGGCGATTCGTTTGGCAACAAGCTGGCGCACGCGTTCCAAACCGCTTTTGCGCAAGGCTATGATGAAATTGTCTGCGTGGGCAACGATTGTTTGGAGCTTTCTGCTGCTGATCTCAATAACGCTTTTGCGCAACTCGCAACGCAAGCGCTCGTGCTCGGCGGCGCGAACGATGGCGGCGTTTATCTCATCGGCCTCCGCCGCGAGAGTTTAGGCGTGGCGCTGCGCGCCGTGCATGAATGCCATTGGCAAACCGCAATCGTATTGTCCGATCTGCTCGCCTCCGCGCGGCAATATGGGATTGCAACCGGAATTCTGCGCACCCGCGGCGACCTTGATACCGCTGACGAGGTGATGCGCGCCGGCAATCGTTTGCGTCATCTCGCTTTTTTAAAAAGATATTCCATGTTGCTTGCGCGCGCATGCGGCGCGTACGTTGCGGCGCGCGCCCTGCTCCCGCGCACCTCTCACTTTGACCCTCTGCGTTTTCAAAAAGCCCCGCCCGCTTTTCTGCGCTAAACTCTTCCGTTCTTCGTTTCGCAAAAAATCACGACGCCGTGAAAGCTCGCGCTCGTTTGTTTATCAGAGCGCGACAGGCGTTATGATTCCTGCCTCTTTAGACGCAATACCGTTCACTTAGTAGTCCTACCCCCTTGTGGGGTACTGTAACGTGTGCAGAACCATCGGCCCACAAGGGGCCGGGACTACGGAAGATCGCTTAAATGAACGGTATTGTCTTTAGACGTCATGCAGAAGGAATTCTTTTAAGAATAAGGCGACATTTTTAGCGCGTAAAAGCATTCCTTCGGAATGACAATTACAAATGAGAGGCGCACACCGAATTTGAAAATTAAAACTCAGGAGCAGCAAGCAACATGATTTTATCCGCGATTCTTCTACTCGCCGTTCTGTTGTTGTCCTACTACAACGGCGCGAACGATATTTCCAAAGGCATTGCCACGATGGCCGGCTCTGGCACTGTAAAAGATCGCACCGCGATTTGGTGGGGAACGGTGACAACGATTCTCGGCGCATTGCTCGCCACCGGTTTGACCTCGGGATTGATGCGCACCTTTTCAAACGGCATCGTCACGCAGCCGATCACTTCGGCAGCTTTTCCGCTCACCGTGGCTTTGGGCGCATGCGGCTGGTTGTTCGTCGCCACGACGACCGGCTTGCCGGTTTCCACCACGCATGCGCTCACCGGCGGATTGGCGGGCGCCGGCGTGGCGCTCTTTGGCGTTGAAGGTGTGGCGTGGAGTCTGTTGCTCAAAAAGATTGCGCTGCCGTTGGCAATCAGCCCGGTGGTGTCGTTCGGATTGGCGCAATTACTTTTTCCCCTCACACGATTCGCTTTGAGCCGCGTGCGGCAATATTGCGTCTGCATGGAAGTGCAACAAATCGCGCCGGTGGTGTTAAGCTCCGGCGCATTGGCGTTGCAACGCAATGCGCCTGAAATCGTGATTGACAAAAGCGAGAGTTGCATGCGCACCGTGAGCGGCCCGCTGCAACTCAATGTCATCGACGGGCTGCATTGGTTGACGAGCGGCTTGACGAGCTTCGCGCGCGGCATGAATGACACGCCCAAGATTGCGGCATTGCTCGTCGGCCTGCAACTTACTGCTGCGCCGTTCAGCAACACCTTGCTCTTTGCCCTCGTCGCGTTCGCGATGATGTTGGGCGGATTAATGAACGGCCAAAGAGTTTTGCACACCATGGCGCGCAAGATTACGAGCATGGATGCTGTGCAAGGCTTCACCGCGAATGTCGGCTCCGCGGCTTTGATCCTTACGGGCACGTTTTATGGTTTACCCTTTTCCACGACGCACGTGACCACGAGCGCGATTGTGGGCGTCGGCACACGCACGAAAAGCGGTGCGAGTTGGAACGTGGTGCGCGACATCCTGCTCGCCTGGCTCGTGACGCTGCCGGTCGCCGCGGTGATTGCGTATGTGATTGGACTGGTTTTGCGTAATTACCTCTAGCGCTGTCATTCAGAAGGAATCTTTTTACGAACTGGGCAGACTTCCAAGCGCTGAAAAAAATTCCTTCTGAAGGACAAATAGTAATAGCGTGCTCATTCACAAACCTCGGAGATCCTCAAATGCTTCAAACCGAAGAAACGTTGTTGGTTGAAAAAGCCGTGCGCGAGCGCTATTCCAATGGCGCGCAAGAAAGAGAAGCGGCTCTGTGTTGTCCGGTTAATTACGACAAAGAGTTGCTTAAAATTTTGCCGCAAGAAATTCTCGAGCGCGACTATGGCTGCGGCGATCCTTCGCAATTCGTGCGCAGCGGCGACACCGTGCTCGATCTCGGCAGCGGCGGCGGAAAAATTTGTTATATCGCCGCGCAAATCGTTGGGCGCGAAGGCAAAGTCATCGGTGTGGATATGAACGATGACATGCTGGGCCTCGCGCGCAAATATAAAAACGAAATGGCGCAGAAGATTGGCGCGGCCAACGTCGAATTTCGCAAGGGAAAAATTCAAGACCTGCGCCTCGACTATGAAGAAGTCGATGACTATCTCGCTAAACATCCCATTCGCACGAGCAGCGACTTGCAGCACTTCGAAGAGTATTGCTCCGCCTTGCGCCAACAAACGCCCCTCATCGATTCCAACTCGATTGAGGTTGTCGTTTCGAATTGCGTGCTGAATTTGGTGAAGGAAGAAGATCGCCGCCAACTCTTTGCCGAAATTTTTCGCGTGCTCAAAATCGGCGGGCGCGCGGCCATCTCCGATATCGTGTGTGATGAAGAGCCGCCCGCGCATTTGAAGAACGATCCCGCATTGTGGAGCGGTTGCATTTCCGGCGCCTTCACGGAAACCGGCTTTCTGCAAGCCTTCGAAGAGGCGGGCTTCTATGGCATCGAGATCGTGAAGCGCGACGAACAACCCTGGCAGGTCATCGAAGGCATCGAGTTTCGCAGCATCACCGTGCTCGCGCACAAAGGCAAGCAAGGCCCGTGCGTGGAGCGCAATCATGCCGTGATGTACAAAGGCCCGTGGCGCGCAGTGATCGACGATGACGGCCACACCCTCTTTCGCGGCGAGCGCATGGCGGTGTGCGATAAAACTTTTCGTTTGTATGCAAACGAGCACAGTCCCTATGCGGCGCAATTGCTTGCTCTTCCGCCTTACCGTGAAGTTGCGCTCGACGAAGCCCAGCCTTTCAATTGCACGAAGAATGCGCGCCGCCATCCGAAGGAGACGAAGGGTCATGATTACAACAAAACAGCGTTGAGCGAAGGCGCGTGTTGCGGCCCCGACGGATGTTGTTAACTAAATTGGATTGGTGGAGTAGTGGAGTGTTGAGGTCTCCTCCATTACTCCAACACTCCACTACTCCATCACTCCAAAATCCATTGATCCATTTACCTCTGGAGGTGTGTTATGCCCAGCTATTACCTGAGTGAAGATCTCGCGCGTTTCGGCGAAGTCGGCGGCCCGCAACCAAAGTTGTTCAAGATGTGGTTGGATTGGTACAACGAATGTCATAAAGACGGCGCGTTGGATAAAAAGACGAAAGCCCTCATCGCGTTGTCGGTTGCGCATGTGTTGCAATGCCCGTATTGCATTGATGCGTGGACGGGCGGTTCGCAAAAAGAAGGCGCAACGCCGGAGCAAATGGCCGAGGCGGTGCAGGTCGGCGCCTCGCTGCGCGCCGGCTCTTCGCTTGTGCATCACATTCAATCGTTGAATGTGCAGGCGAGGGAAGAGTAATTCATTGGAGTGTTGGAATAATGGATTGATGGAATTTTGCTGTTGCGTTTTCATCAATCCATTCATCAACGTAAGGAAATAAAGATGTCGGGCAATTCAACTCGTAAACGCGCGCTCGTCATCGGCGCGGGGCCGATGGGTTTAGAGGCTGCGCTGCGCGCGATTGCGCGCGGCTTCGACACGACAATACTCGAGGCCGGAAGAGTCGGTGAGCACATTCGGCAATGGCGACACATTCGTTTGTTCTCGCCGTTGGGCATGAACGTTTCCGCGCAGGTGAAAAGAATATTGGGCGAACGCTTGCCGGCGCTTGACGCCATTCAAACCGGCGCCGAGTACGTTGCGACCGTACTTGAACCTCTCGCGCAATCCGAAGCGTTGCAAGGCAAGATCATCACGGAGCGCAAAGTGCTTGCGATTACGCGCGCAGGCTTGGGCAAAATGGGATTGCCGAATCATCCGTTACGCGCAGAGAGAAACTTTCGCGTGCTCGCGGAAGATCTTGCGGGCAATGAGCATGTCTATCAAGCCGATCTCGTGTTCGATGCCAGCGGCGTGTTCGCGCAAGGCAATTGGAGCGGCAGCGTGGGCATGCCTGCGCTGGGCGAAATGAAATTCAATCATCGCATCATTCGCCATCCGATTGACGTGGAGAGTGAATCCACGCGTTTTGCAGGCAAAAGAGTTTTGTTGATTGGGCACGGGCATTCGGCGGCAAATACCATCGTTGCGCTCGCGCGCGTGCAACAACACGCGCCGAAAACGCAAATCATTTGGGCCGTGCGCTCGGATCGCACCAAGCCCGTGCTAGAAGTCGCCGATGATGCTTTGCACGAACGCGCGGCCGTGGTGGAAGCGGCGAATGCACTCGCCGTGCGTCCATCCGAAAATTTACGCGTGCTGCGGCGAGCGACGTTGGAAGAGTTGCAGGCGGTGGAGGAAACAACAACTCTCAAGGCTTTTTTGAAAGTGTGGAAGAATACCGAAGAGATCGAAGTCGATGAAATTATCTCCCTCACCGGCTATCGCCCCAACCTCGATCTGTTGCGTGAAACTACGGTGGAGTTTTCGAGTGTGACGGAAGGCCCGCGCGGCTTGTACAAAGCGCTATCGAACATCACGGATTGTTTGGCGAAGATCGAAGTCAATCCCAATGATTTGCAAAGCGGCGAGCCGGGCTTATTCATTGTGGGTGTGAAAAGCTACGGACGCAATCCCGGTTTCTTGTTGCAATCGGGGAATGATCAGCTCGATGCGATTTTCGCTGCGCTCAAGTAGCCTCAAATGGCTCAAATGAATGCTTGTTGCGCTAATGATCAATTCCTATATTCTGACCAGAAATCTTTTTGAGGCTTATGATGGACACAAAGCAACGCGCGGAAGAACGGCGCAACCGGCTCGGCACACGAGCGCAGCTCGTTCGGCTCAAAGAGGCGGACCGCTCATTCGATTACGAATTTTGGCAAAGCTTGCCCGCCGAAGAACGGCTCGGCGCGATGTGGCAGCTCGTCGTAGACATGAGAATATTGCGAGGCGAACATGAAGTGGAACCAAGATTACTTCGACATGTTTGCAGCATTGAATACCGCAAACGTTAGGTATTTGATCGTCGGCGCGTATGCGGTGGGATTTCATGTCGAACCCAGAACGACGAAGGATATCGACCTCTGGGTGGAAGCTTCTTTCGAGAATGCGCAACAACTTTATAAAGCGCTGGCAGAGTTTGGCGCGCCGCTGGAAAACGTCGTCGTTGCGGATTTTTGTAATCCCGAAATGGTTTTTCAAATCGGCGTGCCGCCGAACCGGATTGATATCCTCATGGGTTTGGAGGGCATCACTTTTGATGAAGCCTGGCAGAGTCGTGTCGAGGCGCAGTATGATGGTCAAAGAGTTTTTATGATTGGCCGTGAAGAATTGATACAAGTGAAGAAGCTTGCTGGCTGGCCGCAAGATGTGGAGGACGTAAAAGCCTTGGAAGATGTAAAGAAGATCAAACGCCCAAAATAAAACACGCCGAGAGCTCTTACGAAAACTCTTTCAACGCCGCAGCCAACAGTGGAATCATAATCTCATGGTGGCCGATGAAGTTGTAGCCTTTGCCGCCTTGCAGAGTGGGGCGCTGCACCACGTTCACGCGCGGGCGATAGTGATTGAACATGTCGAAATTCGCCGTGAAAAAATTATTGACCGGCGGCGCAACGTTGCGCGCGATGGTCAGCGCTTTGAGAAAGACTTCGGGCATGAGCACATTCGAGCCGAGGTTGAGCACCACTCCGCCCTCGTTGATCTTCGCCACGTGCGCGGTGAAAATTTTAAAATCGCGGAACGATAATTCGCCATACGCTGCGCCGTCCGCGCTGGGATGTTGATGAATGATGTCCGTGCCGATCGCAACATGCACCGTCGTCGGAATGTTGAGCACGTGCGCAGTTGCCAAGAGGCTCAGTTTTGCGCCTTCCGTTTGCATGGCAATGATAGCCTCGCCCACTGCTTCTCCAAAACCTAACTCGCGCGTGCGTCCCTTCGCGACGGCTTGATTGATAAACGCGCCGGTTTCGCGCGCCATACCGAAGCTGCCGTCTGCTAATCCTTCCGCGACTTCTTCCGATGTTTGTCCGAGCAACGCCAATTCTGAATCATGGACCACGCCTGCGCCGTTCATTGCTAGGCAGGTGATAAAGCCTTTGCGCATGAGATCGATGAGC
>CAYNDW010000284.1:0-7740 GCA_964395375.1 uncultured Cytophagia bacterium | reverse complement strand
CTGCGCGCCAAAGCGCTGGTCGCGTTCCCCGGCGGCTTCGGCACGTGCGACGAGTTGTTCGAGACTTTGACTTTGATCCAAACGCAAAAAATGGAGCGCGTGCCCATTCTTTTATTCGGCAAAAAGTTTTGGCAGCGCGCGATCAATCTCCCCTTCCTCGCGGAGCAAGGCATGATTGCGCTTCAAGATTTGGAGTTGCTGGATTACGTTGAAACCGCTGCCGAGGCATGGGACAAGATCGTGGCGTTTTATCAAGAACGGGGTGAGTGGCCGCATCGGCCCGGGCAAGAGCCGAAGCCGATCGACATGAATCATCGTACGTGAGCGCGGCTTTTGATACTTTTCCAACAAATCGTGTGGATAGTTTCACGTAATTCTTTGGAGGTCTCAGATGAAAACCAGTCCAGCAAGTTTTGAAAACTACAAAATCCGCCGCGTCTATGACGACAAAACGGAAAGCTGGTATTTCTCGGTGGTGGATATTATTCAGGTTTTGCTGCAGCAGCCGGATTTTCAGGCAGCGAGAAACTATTGGAAAGTACTGAAGAACAGGCTGACTAAAGAAGGCAGTGAGTCGGTTACAAAATGTAACCGACTGAAATTGGAAGCGGCTGACGGCAAAAAATATCTCACCGACGTCGCTAGCGCCGAAACGCTTTTGCGCTTGGTGCACTCGGTGCCCAGCCCCAAAGCCGAGCCGATTAAACTCTGGCTTGCCAAAGTCGGTTACGAGCGCATGCAGGAAATCGCCGAGCCGGAAAGAGCTTTGGCACGGGCGCGCGAGAACTGGCAGAAGCATGGCCGCAGTGAAAAATGGATTCAGCAACGCATGATGAGCCAGGAGACGCGCGCGAAGCTCACCGACTACTGGAAAAATCACGAAATCAAAGAAGGCGAAGAGTTTGCGATATTGACCAACCTCATTACAAAAATCCCAACGGATAAAATCTTTGCCTTCCTTGCATTGAATCGAGTCATTAGAAACTAAAATGCCTCGGTTTGCGGCAACTCTTTCTTCAACCCCTCCATCACATTGAAGACAATGGGACAAGTCGAGCAATTGGCAAGCACGCCGAGAGTGCGACGCTGGAAGCCGGGCTTGTGCAAATGCGGATAAGAAGAGCAGTCTTTCGGGCGATGCTCATAGTTCGAGCATTTGTTGTCCACGAGAAAGGGACAGGGCGTTCCTTTGAACGTCATCCCGGCTTCGGCTTTGTCTTCGACCAAATATTTTTCGGCGAATTCCTCCGCGGATATTCCTAAACCTCTCGCGAAGTTGTCGATGTCTTCTTGATCCAAAATCGGCAGAATGGTTTTGCAGCAATTCGCGCAGGCCGTGCAATCAATTTGCGCGGAAACACGCGCGTGCAAGCGATGCACAATCGCATCCAGTTTTTTTGACGAGTGGGGACCGCCTTTCAGGAAAGTGCGATACTCCCAATTCTCGTCTTCTTTCCGCGCCGCCAGCCTTTCGATTTGGACGAGGTCGGTGATGAGCATGTCAGGGTCTCCTTCTCTTACAAGTCTTTCTTAAAACAAATAATCCGATCTGTTTCCACAAAACCCAACGCGCGATGCACGGTCGCGCTAATTTCGTTGTGCCATTCGGTGTCGGAAGCAAACTCGCTGCACCTTTGATTACGACCCCATGCTTCCGCGGCTTTGACAAGCGCAGCGCCTACACCTTGTCGGCGCGCATGCGGCTCGACGTACCAACCTTCCAAATATGCCACACGCTTTGTGCTACAACCCTCCGCATAATTCCGAATCGAAAGCTCGACAAAGCCGAGCGGCTTGCCGGCATCGTCCAACGCAATTAAAGCTTCCACCGCCGCGTTTTCTCTTTCAGAAAAAAACGCGGCGATCTCAGCCGCATGTTCGCTGGTGGAAGAAGGCCAGAGCGCTTGGCGCATGCGCTCCCAAGCGAC
The DNA here is from genome assembly GCA_964395375.1 of uncultured Cytophagia bacterium. Lineage (GTDB taxonomy): Bacteria > Zhuqueibacterota > Zhuqueibacteria > Zhuqueibacterales > Zhuqueibacteraceae > JABWAN01. Next base: position 5,812 of record CAYNDW010000284.1, on the reverse strand, counting down.
GGCGTCGTTGGGTTGAATGGGGAGGATGAGCATTGTCTCTTAATCTTACTTTGAACTAGAATCAAGCTTTATCTCGCCGATCCAATCGGCGAGGGCAATACCAAACGCGCGCCTTGCGGAATGTTCAACAAAGAGAGCGGTGGAAATTATGTTTGTTTGATTTTCATAAACACGCGAGCAGCTTTCGCCGTTCCAACTTCATCTTCATTCCAAACTTTGGCCGCAGCGTAATGAGCGGCTTGAGCTCGACCGGATGATTGGGCACAAGCCGCAGCTTCCAACGCTGCGCCATTGTCGCGAGCACGAGCACACTTTCCATCCACGCAAAGCCCTCGCCGATGCACACACGCGGGCCGCCGCCGAACGGAATGTATGCAAACTTGTGGCGCTCGGCCTCGGCGCCGCCCCTCCAACGTTCCGGCATGAAGCGCAGCGGCTCGGGATAAAAATGCTCGAGGCGATGCAAGATATACGGGCTGACCAAGAGCGTCGCACCCGCGGGAACATGGTATGGGCCGATTTGATATTCATTGATTGCCATGCGGCCAAAGACATAAGCCGGGGGATAAAGGCGCATTGACTCCGCGAGCACCATGCGGGCATAGGTGAGTTGCGGGAAGTCATGCACGGTGGGTAAGCGCTCGCCGAGCACGTTTTGCAATTCTTCCAGCAACTTGATTTCAGCCTCGGGATTTTGCGAAAGCAAATACCACGTCCACGTCAATGCGATGGCCGTGGTTTCATGACCGGCAAGGAAAAGCGTCATGGCTTCGTCGCGCACTTGCAAGTCGGTCATGCGTCCGCCGTCGCCTTCTTCATCTTGCGCCAAGAGCAGCATGGATAAAAGGTCGCCGCGATCTTCGTTGCTTTGCCGCCGCGTGGCGATGATGCGGTAGATGGTTTCATCGAGGCGGCGCTTGGCGCGAAAGAAACGAATATTGCTCGGCAGCGGCAGCTTCTCCAAAAACGTCGCGAGCGGATTCGTCAAGCGCGAGAACAGACTCATCGCCGTGGTGAGCGCCGCGCCGATCTCCTCCGCTTCATTTTCAACATTGACGCCGAACAAAGTTTTGCCGACGATGCCAAGCGTGAGCCGCATCATTTCTTCGGCCATGTCCACTTCCGCGCCGGCTTGCCAGGCGGCGCTCATGCGAGCGGCTTCTTCACACATGACCGCGCCATAACCTTCGAGGCGTTGCCGATGAAACGCGGGCTGCACCAAGCGCCGCTGCCGCAAATGAAAGTCGCCCTCGCTGGTGAGCAAGCCTTCCCCGAGAATACGTTTGGCGAGCTGCAAGCCGCGGCTTTTGGTGAAATTTTTGTGATGCGTGACGAGCAGGTCTTTAATGTGCTCGGGATTGTTGAGCAAGTACGTGTGAAATGGACCGGCTTTGAAATAGCCGAGTTCGCCGCACGAATCCGCGACGCGCTGCAAGTAGTCGAGCAGATTGCGGCGCAAGCCCATGAGATGGCCGAACGGCCGCTGCGCTTTGAGCGCGGGAGGCAAAATATAGGAGGGCACTTTTTCTCCGAAGCCAAAAAGCATTTTAGATTTTCGATTGCAAATTTTCAATTATAGATTTGCAATTTTGTTTACTGAATTTGCTCACTCGTGAAGCTTTGCGGCGGAAGCGCGCACACCGTCAGCCCAAACCACTGCGAGAGCCGCCGCCGATGGCGCGCGACAAGAGCATAGCCGATAATTTCAAGCAACAGCAACACGGGCAGAACATAAAGCAGCGCCACGAAAAACTTCCACGGGAAGTATTGCCACAAAAAATAATTCAGGGCAAACGCGCCGGTATAAACTTTCCCGCGGCCCGAAAGCACGTGCACGCGACGGGAGCATTTTTCATAGGAGGTATTGCGTCGTTGCAACTCCGGCTCGGAAATTTGTTGATACGGCAAAATCTGAAAACGCCGGCGTCGATCCAGACGTTTAGCAAAACGCGCCGCGACATGGCAAATTCCACATTCGCCATCGAAGAGCAGATAGTTTTCATGGGCGCGCAACGTGATGGTCTTTACCATTTGGCATAATAGAAATTTTCGAGACACGGCGCAATGCTCTCTTTGTAGAAAGTGCTATCTCGGATTTTCATTCTGCGTTTGAAAAGCTAATCGCTTACCAAGCTTGCATCTCAAGTTCGGCGTGGGCACATTTGCTTTATTGCCACAAAGGATCGTCACTCAAATAACTTTCCCATTTCTTGAGAATGTCTTTCCGCGTGCTTTTTAGCGGGAATCCAGTTTTTCAAAGCTGTGGATGCCCGCTGAAGACACTCGGGCATGACGATCACTTGAGCACTTTATTTAATCGGCATTCCAAAACACCACGAAAGGACGAGAAAAGATTTCGGCTTATGAAGACGCTTCTGCTTTCCACTTACGAACTCGGGCATCAGCCTTTTAATCTCGCTTCGCCCGCGGCTTATTTGCTGCGCGCCGGGCATGAAGTGCGCTGTTTGGATCTCGCGGTGCAAGAGCTTGACGCCGCACAGGCGCTTGCGGCGGAGTTCATTGCCATTTCAACGCCGATGCACACGGCATTGCGCCTCGGCGTGCCGCTCGCGCGGCGCGTGCGGGCGATCAATCCGCGTGCGCATGTTTGCTTTTTTGGTTTGTATGCCGGCTTGCATGCGGAATATCTGTTACAAAACGCGGCGGATTTTGTGATCGGGGGAGAATTTGAGGAGGCGATGGTTGCTTTGGTGCATACGTTGGCGCAACGAGATATTGCGCCCGGCTTTAACACCCCCCTCAAGGGGGGAATTTATCGCGACGCGCCCCGACACGATTCCTCCCTGGAGCGGGGTGTCCTCGCGAGGATCAACACACTCGAAACAAGAAACACGCACACAAACACACGCAACCTCACGCAATTTCCGCGGCAGCAATTTCATTTGCCTGCGCGGCAGTTGTTGCCGCCGCTTGCACATTATGCGCATTTGTTGATCGCAGGAGAGCGGCGGCTCGCAGGTTATGTGGAGGCCAGTCGGGGCTGCGCGCATCATTGCCGGCATTGCCCGATCACGCCGGTGTATGCGGGGCGGGTGCGGCTCGTGCAAGAGCAAGTAGTGCTCGATGATATTGCGCAACAAGTCGCCATGGGCGCGCGGCATATCACTTTCGGCGATCCGGATTTTCTCAATGCCGCAAAGTATTCGCTGCGCCTTGTGCGCGAGTTGCACGCGCGCTGGCCGGAGTTGACTTGCGATTTCACCGCGAAGATCGAACACATTCTGCAATATGAAAACTTATTTACGGAATTCGCGGCGCTCGGCTGTGTGTTCGTGATCTCCGCGGTGGAATGCTTGAATAATGAAGTGCTCAAGATTTTGGACAAGGGACATACGCGCGTCGACGTCGAACGCGCGTTTGCCATTACACGCGCGGCCGGCATTCCATTGCGGCCTTCGCTGATGCCGTTTACGCCGTGGTCCACCAGCGAGGATTTTATCGCGCTGCTGGAATTCGTGCAGGAGCATGGCCTCTTCGCGCATTTCGATCCGATTCAATTCAGCATTCGCTTGCTCCTGCCTCCCGGCTCGGCGCTGCTCAATCTGCCCGAGACCCGCAAGCAGCTTTGCGGGTTTGATGAAGAAAAATTTGCTCATGCGTGGAAACATCCCGACCCACGGATGGACGAGTTGCAAGTGCGAGTCGCGGCGCTTGTTGAAGCTGCGAGCAAGAGGCAAGAGAATCGACGCGTCACGTTAACACGCATTCGAGAATTGGGATATGAGCTGGTGGGAAAAAGTATGTGCGCGCAGATGCGATTGCCGCCGGCGCCGGAGCTTGATCCCCCGCGCTTAACGGAAGATTGGTTCTGTTGAGCGGAGCCGGCGCAGGGCCAGTTGGCCCTTTGATTTCAGCTTCAAGCTAAACTAAAAACCGGCCGGCCGTATTTGTAAACACTCCAAGCCAGACTCAGCAAGATCACATTCTCCAAAAGTTTTTTCCATCCCACCCGCGCCGCGGAAGAAAACGGCAACGCGCACCCGCACGAAATATCCACGCCCGAGGCAATGCTGAGGGCGACGGCAAGAGTAAAGACGAGCAACAACAACGTGAGCAGAAACGCGCCGCCGCGCAGCAAAATACCGGTGAGCACCGCAAGGCCCGCCAATACTTCCACCCACGGCACGACGAGCGCGAAGAGATTGATTACGCCAACCGGCAAGAGACGGTAATTCGCAATTGCCTCTGCGAAGCTTTTAAGATCGGCCAGCTTGCTCGCGCCGCTGTATAAAAAGATGCCGCCCAAGAGCACGCGCAGCACGAGCGCAAATATGGGATGCTGCAATAGGGTTATTATCTTTTTCACAAATTTGCGCCTGCATTAATTGGCTTGACTCTTTTTGCGCGAAACGCGCGAACTGCACGAAAAAGAATTTTTGCGTGCTGCACGGGTTTCGTGGGCACAAGTGGTTTGATCGTGGCGATATGGAAGCATGCTATTGCGCCACCGGATAGCCCGCGTTTCTCCAACTATCGAAGCCTTTATCCAGCACAAAAATTTTCTTGAAGCCGTGAGCGAAGAGCGCCTCGGCCAAACGGCGCGCCGAATCGCAGTCCTCATCGCAATAAGCAACCAGCACTGCGTCGTTTCGGATATTTTGCAAAGCTTGCTGCCAGCCTTCCGGGTTATAATAAGACACGTGCAGCGCTCCGGCAATGTGCCCGGCAACGAAACGCTCCTCTTCGCGCGCGTCAATAAATACCGCGGCATGTTCGCGATAAATCTCCGCGGCGCGTTCCAAGGTTACCAACTGCGGGCTTGCGGAGGTATCGCCAACACTAACTTCCGGCAAAGAAAAATCTTCAAAGCTGGAAGTGTCCGCCGCGTACGAGAGTGTTTGTGTCGTTCGTATCCACGCGAGGTCGGGAGTAAAAAACTGGCGATAGCACACGGCCAAAAGTATGGCTGCGAGTATTATGATCGCGGCTTCTCGAAGGGTGGAGCGCATGTCATTGGCTCATTACAGGGGAAGTTAAAACTTGGAGGGAGGCGGGTCAAGATTGACGCGTACGTGATGAAAAACTAGCGTCCCCTACGGGGTTCGAACCCGTGTTGCAGGAATGAAAGTCCTGAGTCCTGACCACTAGACGAAGGGGACGAGTTTAAAGGGTGAGTGACGGGGCTCGAACCCGCGACCACCAGGACCACAACCTGGCGCTCTGCCAACTGAGCTACACTCACCGTAGCTAAAATCGAGGAGAAGGCTAGACTCACCAGTGCGCCAGGCGGGGATCGAACCCACAACCCACAGCTTAGAAGGCTGTTGCTCTATCCGATTGAGCTACTGGCGCCTCTATTTACATCTTGTTTATGCTTCTCTTCATGTCGGGGCAGCAGGAATTGAACCTGCGACCTCCTGCTCCCAAAGCAGGCGCGCTAGCCGGACTGCGCCATGCCCCGATGTTTTTTTAAGCCAGCTTTTTTTCAAAAAAGGCTGGCAAAGATAAAGCACGAAGCCTAGAAAAGCAAGAATAAATTTCTCGCTTTCTTGACTTTTCAGCGACGAATGTGCATCTTGCATCACAATTTTTGCGTTGAAGGCCGCGTTCCTTTGACTCAAACGCCGGCGACTCACTCACTATCGCTCTTGCCCATGCCTACTCAAACGTTCCCCTCCGCATGCCCAATGGATTGTCCCGACACCTGCAGTCTCGAAGTCGAAGTGACGGATGGTCGCATCACGCGCATCAGCGGCACCTCACGCAATCCCGTGACGGAGGATTTCATTTGCTCAAAGGTCGCGCAATTTTCCAAACGCGTCTATGGCGAAGACCGCTTGCTCTATCCCAT
>CAYNDW010000283.1:0-7741 GCA_964395375.1 uncultured Cytophagia bacterium | reverse complement strand
GATGATGGCATCATGAATGAGCCCGCAGTGCAGTATTACGTCATGGGCGCAATCGAACCCGGCGCCCCCGGCAATGAATGGCGCACTGCGAATGATTGGCCTGTGCCGAGTCAAAGCACTTCGTTTTATTTTCAGCGCGACGGCAATTTGACCACGACTGCGCCGAGTTTCGCAAACGCTGCTTTGAGTTACCTCTACGATCCCAAGCAGCCCGCGCCCACCATTGGCGGCAGAAATCTTTTGATACAAGCCGGCCCCTACGATCAACGCAGCACGGAGAGTCGTCCCGATGTTTTGCTCTTCACCACGCCGGTGTTGGAACAGCCGCTCGAAGTCATCGGCAAAATCAAAGTGAAGCTCTGGGCTTCCTCTTCTGCGATTGATACGGATTTCATGGCCAAGCTCACGGACGTGTATCCCGACGGCCGCTCCATGCTCGTGTGCGACGGCGCAGTGCGCATGCGTTATCGCAACTCGCTCGCAAGCGAAGAGTTCATGACTCCCGGCGAAGTTTATGAATGCGAGATTGATTTGTGGACCACTGCGATGAATTTCAACAAAGGCCATCGCGTGCGCGTTGCGATCACGAGCAGCAATGTTCCGCGCTTCGATCCCAATCCCAACACCGGCGCGCCGTTGCGCGGCGATAGCACAACTGTCGTCGCGACGAATACGATCTATCTCGAGGCCGCGCGCCCTTCGCAAATCATTCTCCCAGTGACGAGCGGCAGCACGAGTGTGAGCGCTGCGTTTGATGAAAGCCCACCATTCGAATTTGCGTTAGGCACAAGTTATCCGAATCCCATGCGCGACGCGACGCAGATTACTTACACGTTGCCGCGCGCCTCCGTCGTTCGCCTCGCGATTTACAACACGCTCGGCCAGCGCGTACGCACTTTGGTCGATGGCCTCGTGCCGCGCGGCGCGCATAGCGCGAAGTGGAATGGCCGCGATGAGCTTGAGCGGCAAGTCGCGCAGGGGATTTATTTTTATCGGTTGGAAGTCGAACACGCCGTGCAAACGCAGAAGCTCGTCGTTTTTTGATTTGCCATGCGTCGCTTTGAAATGAAATGTCATTGACTGCCCCAAAGGGGCAAAATGTAAAAGCGAAGGGCAACGCCCTGGTCAATGCGCCCGTTGAAATTCAGCTAGCCCCAACGGGGCGACATACGTTTTGATCGATACAATCGTTTTATCAAAACAAAAGGAGGGTCGCCATGCCGCAAAGCCTTGCCAGCATTCCGGCGCATCTTATTGGGAGCACGAAAGACCGCATTGAATACGACGAATGATAGGTGTGGGATTGAGGCAAAAATTTATTTCGCCCTTTCGGGGTTTTGGTCGATTATGGCGGGGTTGCTTTACCAGGGCGTTGCCCTTCGCTTTTGCATCGCGCTCCTTTGGAGCTTTTTTCTTTGAGTTAAGGCGTCATCGCCACGCTCGGTGATTTGCGAAGAGCTTCAACGAGGCGATCAAGTTCGGCGAGGCTGTCAACAAGTATGCGCCGATCATTTTGAAATGCTTTGAGTGAATCCGCTCGATCTGCTTAATCCGCTTACAAAAAGCTTTTGAGTGAGTAGATTAAACGCAGGAAGCGAGCTTCAATATCCTTGTCATTCAGGAGGAATCTTTTTTAGCACAAACAATCTCTCCAGTGCTTAAAAGGATTCCTCCTGAATGACATCGCTGAGGCGTTGAAAAAACCATTGAATGCTGTTTTACTTCACGAGGAAATCATTGGCTGTGAATCACCTCTTGGATGAAATCAACGTCACCTTCGCTTTTGCCTCTCCGCAAAATCTCTCCGCCTTTGTCGAAGCGCAGCTTGCGGGCGAGACTCTGCCGCGGCAGAATTTCAAATCATACCAAGCCAAACTCGAGTTATATCGTCTCGCCTTGCTGCGTGAATACGATGAGCTGCTCTGCCTCGAAACGTTACGCGGCGTGGATCATTATTGGTATCAGATCGAAACCGTGCGCAAAGTGCTCAAACAATTTCGCGGGCGCGTGCTGCTGGCGGATGAAGTGGGATTGGGCAAAACCATCGAGGCGGGCATGCTCATCAAAGAATATTTTCTGCGCGGTCTCGTGAAGAAAGCGCTTGTGCTCACGCCGCCGGCATTGGTGAGCCAATGGAAGCAGGAGATGAACGAGAAGTTCGGCATGGCGTTCGTCACCACCGACGACTTCGACGTGAAGCGCACGCCGGAATTTTGGAGCAAGCAGGATTGGATCATCGCCTCCATTCACACCGCGAAGAGCAAAAATAATTTTGAGCACGTCACCGCGGAGAAATTCGACCTCATCGTCATCGACGAAGCGCATCATCTCAAAAACCGCGCGACGCTTTCGTGGAAGCTGGTCAATGCGCTGCAAAAGAAATTCATCTTTCTGCTCACGGCCACGCCGGTGCAAAACGATTTGATGGAGCTGCACAATCTGCTCACGCTGCTCAAGCCCGGCGTGCTGCACACCGCCAAACAATTTCGTGAAGAGTACGTGGCGCGCGGCGACGAGCGCATGCCCAAGAATCAAGACAAGCTGCGCGAGCTTCTGCGCGAAGTGATGATTCGCAACACGCGCAGCCTCGTGGACGTGAAGCTGCCCAAGCGTTTTGCGACTACGATCACGGTCGCGCCCTCGCCGCATGAGCGTGAGTTGTATGAGCACGTCTCCAAGTTCGTGCGCGAGACTTACGACCAGCTCGAAGGCTTGGACAAACTCTCGCTGCATCATTTGCTCATGAAAGCCGGCAGTTGCCCGTTCGCGTTGGAAGGTTCGCTGCGCAAGTTGCAAACGCGCTTGAACGGCAACGCCGGCGCGATCACGCCGATGCTGTCGCTGCTGCACGAGATGAAAGAAACGGAGAAGGGCAAACAACTCGTGCAACTTGTACGCAAGAGTCCCGCGAAGAAAATCATCTTCACCAACTTTATCGCCACGCTCGATTATCTCGGCGAGTTGTTTCGCAGTCACGGCCTCGCGTTCGCCGAAGTGCGCGGCGGCATGAGCAACGAGCAGAAAGACGCCGCGGTTGCGAAGTTTCGCGAGGAGGTTGATCTCTTGCTCATGACCGAAGTCGGCGCGGAGGGCAAGAACCTGCAATTCTGCCAAACCATGATCAACTACGATCTGCCGTGGAATCCCATGCGCCTCGAACAGCGCATCGGCCGCATTCATCGCATCGGCCAAACGCAGGACGTGTTCGTGTTCAATTTTTGCCAGCAGGACAGCATCGAAGAATCCATTCTCTACATTCTCGACAAAAAGATCAACATGTTCGAATTGGTCATCGGCGAGATCGACAGCATTCTTGGCAATCTCGACACGGAAGAAGATTTCACGGATTTGATCATGGACATTTGGGTGCGCAGCACGCAGAAGGAAGCGCTGCAACAAAACGTCGAGCAGCTTGCCGAGCGCATGCTGCAAGCGAAAGCCGCGTATCAACAGACGAAGGAATTGGACGAGGCGCTGTTCGCGGAGGAGTTTGAGGTGTGAGAGGGCTGAGGGCATGGGGCGAAGGGCGAAGCAGTGCGCGGCTTCCAACTTATTCCTGAACTCCGTTTGGGAACGAGCGCCTCCCTGTCATTCAGCAGGAATCTTTTTCAACACGGGCATCACCCTCTTATGCTTGAGTCTCTTCCCGGTGAGTAAAAAGATTCCTGCTGAATGACAGTTTATTTTTTGATAAAGCCTACAGCGGATTTTCAGACAAGCTGAAAACCGCAGCCCTTCGGGCGGCTTGAGTTCGATAAAGAACCACAAGAGAGAACAGAGAAAACGGAGAATCTTTTCTCTGTTCTCTCCTGTTCAAAAAAGTTAGAATTTTTTTCTAACTTTCATGAACCAATGACATAATCGAGCAACAATCCATGTCCCAACAACTTCTCGAAACCGTGGCGCGCGTGCTCGAATTGCACGGCGCGGAGCTGGAGCAAAATGCCGATCACGTGGAAGCGCTCCTGCCCGCCGCGCTCGCGCAGTCGCTGCATTTGCCGGAAATGGCCAAGCTCTACTTCAACGCGAGCACGGCGCAGCCGGACGGCGAGTTGATCACGTTTCAATCGGACTTTCTCGACCGCTTATCCGCAATGATGCAGGCTTCCGGCAATTGCGCGCACCTCACGCTGCCCGATTTATATTTGAAGAAAGGCGCGGATGAAGCTGCGGAGCAAAACTTCACGGCGCTGAATGGCCTCGGCCATGCGCTCGGCTCGCGCGAGCAGCGGCTTTCGTATGCGCTCTGCAATTTCAAATACACCGCGGTGTCGGACGAAAAGAAAGAGGGCCTGGCCGCAACCATCATCAACGAGCTGACCCTTTCTGCGCTGCCCGCGCGCGCGTTGGATTTGTATCTATCCGAGTCGCGCGAGACCGCGCCGCAGAGCAATCTCGAACGCCAGCCCTTGGGCCGAGTCTATCACGCCGCTTGCAAAAACGCGCAGGCGAACATTACGCGCGAGCTGGCGGATTTCAACAAAAGCCTGAACCGCCGCTTGCAGCGCGATCTTAAACGCTTGCAGGAATATTATCAAGAACTGCTCGACGAGATCGAGCGCAAAATCAAACGCCGCGGCTTGGAAGGCAAAGAACTGGAAAACGAGCAAGCCCGCGTGCGCGCGACGCAGATCGAGTTGGAAAAGAAGATCGCGGACCAGCGCGAAAAGTATCACATGAAAATCGCGGTCGAGCCGGTGAATCTCCTGCGCTTCGAATTGGCCGTGCGCACCGTGAGCTACGAAGCGCGTTTCAGCAAAGCGAGCCGCGAACTCACGCTCGTGTGGAATCCGCTGCTCAAAGATTTCGAAGCGTTGCCATGCGAAAGTTGTTTGACCGGCTTGAGCGCGTTCTGGCTCTGCGAACAAAAGCTGCATGTGCTTTGCACTGCGTGCTTTCGCTGCCCACAGTGCGAGCGCAAAGTTTGCCGCGTGTGCCATCGCAAAGCTTGCCCCAAGTGCAGCGCGCCGTTTTCATGACCGCGCCCTATCTTCAATGTCATTTTGTAGAATCCTTCCCTCGTGCTTGAGACCCCATCGTTTTGAGAGTTGTCTCGAGTGCGAGGGAAGATCCTTCCAGGATGACAGTGTTGGGAGGCGCGCCTCAGCTTCATTCTCAAACCCTCATGGAGGACAAGACTATTCATGAGCATTCCGCCGCCGCTTTACATTTGCAAACGCCTCCCGCGTCCCCTCGTTCTCTCCGGCAAGATCGACGATCCCCTTTGGCAAGTTGCGCCTCTCGCCCATTTGCCCGACGCGCTCACCGGCGCGCTGGGCCGTTTCGGCACGACCGTGCGCGCTCTTTATGACGACGACTTTCTCTACGTTGCGTTCGCGTGCGCAGATGATTATGTGTGGGGCACAATCACCGCGCACGACGGGCCGATTTATGAAGAAGAGTGTGTGGAAGTTTTTATCAACCCGGCGAATGCGCCGCAGCAATACTATGAGATCAACGTCAGCCCGCGTAACGTCGTGTTCGATGCGTGCATTTTAAATAGCCGCACACCCGCGGAGCCGAACGCAAACTTTCTCGGCTCGAAAGAATGGCACGCCGAGGGTTTGCGCACCGCGGTTCATCTAGAAGGCAATCTCAATCAACCCGGCCAAGCGCGAAGTTGGTCCGCGGAGTTTGCCATTCCGTTTCGTGCGTTGCGCGGCGCGCCGCATGTGCCGCCGAAATCCGGCGACGAATGGCGCTGCAATTTTCATCGCATCGACACGCCGCCAAACGCCAAGAGCGAATTGTATGCGTGGAGCACGACGGAGTTGCCGACGTTTCACTTGCCTTGGCGCTTCGGCGTTCTGCGGTTCGCCGCGTAGCGCGGTTATGATCCGCCGCGACGAAGGCCGAATTTGACATTGTTGCCGCAGTTGCTTATGTTTTGCCCGCGCGCTCATCCTCATGCACCGCAATGGTCGTCATCATGCCCGAAACATACATCGTTTGGCGCAATTGCATTGCCGCGCTGCAACAATCCCATGATCCATAAATCCCAAACTCCATGACTCCGACACTCCATCAATCCACCACTCCCTCAAACCCAAAGTCCAAATAACCGAGCTGGAAGGAAAGCACATGGCATTCAAGCGTAAATTGCAAATGGGCCTCATCGGCGGCGGGCCGGGCGCGTTTATCGGCGACGTGCATGCGAAAGCCGCGCGTTTGGATGGCGGCATCGAACTCGTTGCCGGCGCGTTCAGCCGCAACGCGCAGAAGTCCAAGCAAAAAGGCCGTGAGCTATTGCTCGATGAAAGCCGCGTGTATGGCGGCTATCAAGAGATGATCGACAAAGAGTCGAAGCTGCCCGAAGGCAAACGCATCGACTTCGTCGCCATCACCACGCCGAACAATTCGCATTTCGCCATTGCGCGCGATTTCTTGCAAGCGGGCTTTCATATTATGTGCGAGAAGCCGATGACGTTCAATTCCGAGGAAGCGAAAGAACTGCGCCAGCTTGTGAAGAAGACCGGCAAAGTTTTCGGCTTGATGCACAACTACACCGGCTATCCGATGGTCAAGCTCGCGCGCGATCTTGTGCGCGGCAACGAGTTGGGTAAAGTGCGCAAGATCGTGGTGCAATATCCGCAAGGCTGGCTCGCGACGCCGCTCGAACAAACCGGGCAAACGCAAGCCTCGTGGCGCACCGATCCCACGCAAAGCGGCGGCGCAGGCAGCATCGGCGACATCGGCACGCACGCGGAGAATCTCGCGGAGTATATCACGGGCTTGAAGATCACGCATGTGTGCGCCGATCTAACGACGTTCGTCGAAGGCCGCCGGCTCGATGCCGATGGCAACTGCTTGCTGCGTTTCGATAACGGCGCGAAAGGCTTGCTGCATGTGAGTCAAATTTCTATCGGCGAAGAAAACGGTCTCGCGATTAGGGTGTATGGGGAGCAGAAAGGTTTGGAGTGGCATCAAGAGCATCCGAATTATCTTTATCTGAAAGAGGCGGACGGCCCTGAGCAAATTTGGAAGCGCGGCAATGGCTACGTCGCCGCGAAGAGTCCCGCGGCCGCACGCGGCTCGCGCATTCCTTCAGGACATCCCGAGGCGTTTCTCGAAGCGTTCGCGAACAACTATTACAATTTCGCGGATACGCTGCGCGCGCATGTGCTCGGCGAAAAGCCCGATCCGCTCGCGCTCGATTTTCCGAATGTCGATGACGGCGTGCGCGGCATGCTCTTCATCGAAACTGTTTTGGAAAGCGCGCAGAGCGAAAAGAAATGGACCGCGATGAAAGCGTGAAGTCGCACCGAGCTCTACTCTTAATTGTCATTCTGAAGAACCTTCCCTCGCACTCGGCACTGTGCTTGTTTCTAGGGAAGCTCCTTCCAGGATGACAGGCTGCAATGAGACCTCAAGATTAGATGCTTCAACCAAAAAGGAGAATATCATGGCAAGACCCGTCACACTCTTTACCGGCCAGTGGGCTGATTTGCCTTTGAATGTCATCGCGCAGAAAGCGGCCTCATGGGGCTATGAAGGTTTGGAACTCGCGTGCTGGGGCGATCATATGGAAGTTGATAAAGCCGCGACCAATTTGGATTATTGCAAACGCCAGCTTGAAATTCTGCACAAGCACAATCTCAAAGTCTTCGCGATCAGCAATCACCTCGCGGGCCAGCTCGTGTGCGATTTGAACAACGACAATCGCTCCGATGCGTTTGCGCCGAAAGATTGTCATGGCAATGCCGAGAAGAAGCGGCAATGGGCGATCAACACGATGAAGAAC
>CAYNDW010000282.1:0-7758 GCA_964395375.1 uncultured Cytophagia bacterium | reverse complement strand
TCTTGGAATGATGGAGTCTTGGAATGATGGAGTCTTGGAATGATGGAGTCTTGGAATGATGGAGTCTTGGAGTTTTGGAATGATGGAGTCTTGGAGTTTTGGAATGATGGAGTCTTGGAGTGGTGCAACTCGATCACTCTAACACTCCAACACTTCATCACTCCATTACTCCATCAATCCATCAATCCAAAACTCCAGTACTACAACCCTACTACCTCGGCGGGTTGTCGCTGCTTTCGCCGTTGGTGCTTTCTTGTTGCTGGCGTTTGGCTTCGCCTTCGAGAATGCGGCGGAGGCGATCAAGCTCGCGCTCGGCTTTGCGGCGCTCGTCTTTAATGCGTTCCAATTCCGTTTCCGCGGCTTCGGTCTCGCGTTGTTCTTTGATGATCTGCTCGAACAATTCGCGGCGGCTCTCGGCTTTGCGCATGAGCAATTCGCGTTCGCTGCTGGAATAGAGCGAAGTCGGCAAGAGCGTGAGCTTCATGCCCAACATGGCGCGCCACGAAGGATAATTCGGCAAGCCCGCAATTGGCAGCAAGCCCTTGCCATACACGGTGGTGTTGTTTTCACCGGAAAGACGAATGTCGGAGTTGAAATCCAACGTCATCCAGCGATAGGCTTTGTAAGAAACGCCGGGGCTGAAATAGGCAACCGGCTCGCGGCTATACGCGGAAGTCGGCGGCGTGGTCAAAAATCCGCTGCCCATGATTTCGAGGCGGAAATTAAATTTCTCCGAAGGAAAAATCACCGCGGCGCCGTACATAAATTCCTGCGTCATTTGCTTTACCAGCGTGGTGTCTTGTCCCAAGGGCAAATTTCTAAGCTGCTCGCCCACGTCGTTGTGATTCCAATAGCCCAAATTGAAATGCAAGCTCATGCCGTCTTCCGGATAAAGCGGGTCGTGCGCATAAGAGGCCAGCGCCGTGAGGCCAAAGCTGAACTTGTCCGCGGAATATGCTTCGTAAGGAATGTTGTGCGTCTTGCCCGTGGGCACGCGGCCGGCCAGCTCGACGCCGTAATTCATCGCGCTGCCGCGCGCGCCGAATGAGCCGAGCTTAAGGCGCAACGTCAAATCATGCGGGAGATCAAAGCCTTTGCCGCCGCGATTCGTGTCTTGATACAGCGTGGGCGCGAGCGAGGCTTCGAAATGACGGCTGATGCCATAGTTCAACGCAAAACCGCCTTGCACCACCCAGTACGTGGTGGCGAGCGTGGCGCCGTTGCGCGAAATTTCCGCGACTTTGCCGTTGAAGCGCGTATGCGCGTTGAGCATGAGATAACCCGGCTCCAAATTCCATGCAGCGCGCACCACCGAAGGTCCGCGACCGCCATTGCTTTGCGCTTGCGCCGGACGGGTGAGGCCCAACACTGCGACCAGGCCCAACACGCTGAGGGCCGTTACGGAAAAGCTAAACGAGCGAGAAAAAAGATGCTTCATGAATGCAACCTCCAAATGTTTTGACTAATTGATCAAACTTCCTTGTTAACCAAACTTTCATTGACACGCCTTGAAGCTTGCAAGCCCTCCGTGGCTCTATCAATCCCTCGCGCGCAAGCTTTCGCCCGAGGACTAGTTTTCATTCGCGCCCCAGCTTTGCGGCGCGGGGAAACTTTCGGCAAAAAAAGTCCGTGCTCGACTTAAGCACGACGCGATTAAATATAACAGCGGGAAATGGTCGGCATGCGGTCGGAGGAAATCGCCCGGCCCTGCGGCGGGTCGAGGCGGAGTCACTTTTCGGCGAATGGGGCGCGCACCGCGCATCATTCTTCCTGAAAAGCACGAATCCCTTTCTCAAAGCGCTTGCGCCATACACGATGTGCCTTGCAATACCAACACTCTGATTGCGTTGCGGAAGATTTTCCGTACAAATATTTGAGCTAGCGAAAGCGCGTTAAAAGAGGTTGGAGGCGTACGCTTCTCACAGAATCCACGCTAGCATGACGACTGCGTGAAGTGGACGCGATCCGGAAGCGCTCGAACCCGATAATGTCCTTGTCAAAAAAATCAGGTCGTTCCTGACCGACTCCCTTTAAAAAACCAGAGTGTTGTAGCCGCGTGCGCCGAGGATTGCGTAAATTGCATGCCGATTAGAAAGGCTGTTGACGTTTTGTGGTTAAAAGTGTATTTTGCTGTAACATTTGCAAAGCGGAACAGGCGAAAATCCTCTGATCATCTTATATGGAGAATACCATGTCTCAAGTTCATCGCGAATCGCGGGTTTTGCTTACCGGCATCGGGCTTGTCACCCCGCTCGGCTTGACCATTGAAGAAAACTGGTCGAACCTGCTCGCGGGCAAATCCGGCATCGACAAAATCACGCATTTCGACGCGGCACATCTAGGCACCCACATCGCCGGCGAAGTGCGCAACTTCGATCCGGGCCAGTATATGGATCACAAAGAAGTGCGCCATTACGATCGCTTCGTACATATGGCCATCGGCGCGGCGGACAAGGCCTTGGCAGATGCGGGGCTGACCGCGGAAACTTTGCCGCACGATGAGACCGGCATCATTGTCGGCTCCGGCATGGGCGGCATGGAAACGTTTGTGGATAATACCCGCCTGCTCATTGAAAAAGGCGCGCGGCGCGTTTCGCCGTTCTTTGTGCCCGCCACGATTTCCAACATGGCCTCCGGCTTGTTGACGATTCGCTATGGCGCGCGCGGCCCAAGTTACTCCGTCGTGTCCGCGTGCGCCACCGGCGCGCATTGCATCGGCATCGGCATCGATATGATTCGGCGCGGCACTGCGGAGGTGATGATTGTCGGCGGGTCCGAAGCGGCCATCATTGAATTGGGCGTCGCGGGTTTCATCGCCGTGAAAGCGCTTTCCAAACGCAACGATACGCCGCAGCTCGCGAGCCGGCCATTTGATCGTGATCGCGATGGTTTTGTTTTGGGTGAAGGCGCCGGGGTTTTAATTTTGGAAAGTGAAGAACACGCGCGCAAACGCGGCGCAAGAGTGTGGGCGGAACTCGTGGGTAGCGGCGCCTCTTCTGATGCTTATCACCCCACCGCGCCCAGCGCCGACGGCGCAGGCGCTGGTTTGGCCATGAAAACCGCGCTCCGGGATGCACGTTTAGCAAAAGAGAAGATCGGCTACATAAACGCGCACGCGACCTCTACGCCTTTGGGCGATCTCGCCGAGACCGCTGCGATCAAGGGCCTCTTTCAGGAGCACACGCCGAACGTTGCCGTGAGTTCGACCAAATCCATGACCGGCCATTTGCTCGGCGCAGCCGGCGCAGTGGAAGCGGCATATACCGCGCTCGCGCTGTATCATCAAGTGCTCCCGCCCACGATCAATTTGGAAAATGTCGATCCACAATGCGATCTCAATCACGTGGCCAACACGCCGCGTGAAGCGAAATTGCAATATGCGCTTTCGAATGCTTTCGGTTTTGGCGGGACCAACGCGGCGCTGGTGTTGGGGAGGTATGAGGGGTGAGTTGCTATTCCGAGTGAAGCTGAAATTGCGCTTCGCCCTCTTTGACTGTCATTCAGAAGGAATCTTTTTAAGCACCCGGCAGAATCTCCGGCACGTAAAAAGATTCTTCCAGAATGACATGCGAGGAGCGGCTCTCACAGATTAAGCACGGAGTTCTTCATCAAAAAAATCTGTGAAATCCGAGCAATCCGTGGTTGATTTTTTTATTTCATCAATACTTCATCTTCAACTTCGACGCCGCGGCTTGATCCACAATCACCGTGGCGTTGCGGTGCATCTGCACGATGGTCGCGGGCCACATCGCCGTGATCGGTCCTTCGCACGTGGCCGCAATCGCATCGGACTTACCCACCCCGCTCGCGAGCAGCAACAACTCTTTCGCATCCATAATCGTTCCCACGCCCATCGTGATTGCATACTTGGGCACTTCCTCCGGCGTTTTGAAAAAGCGCGCATTCGCTTCGAGCGTCGTGCCTGTCAGCGTTTTGATGCGCGTGCGCGAGCCGAGCGAAGAGCCGGGCTCGTTGAACGCAATGTGCCCGTTCGCGCCGATGCCGAGAATTTGCAAATCAATCCCGCCCGCTTCCAACATCTTCTCTTCATACCACGCGCAAAACGCGTCGATGTCTTTCGCCATGCCCATCGGAATATGCACGAAGCGTTGATCCACGTTGATGTGCTTGAATAAATTTTCCCACATGAAATAATGATAACTTTGATCATGCTCCGGCGGCAGGCCGACGTATTCATCCAAGTTGAACGTCGTCACTTTGGAAAAATCCAAGCCCTCGGCGTGGTGCAAACGAATCAACTCTTTGTACAAACCGAGCGGTGTGCTGCCCGTAGCAAAACCCACCACGCAATCCGGCTTGCGGCGTACACGCTCCGCGACTATCTGCGCCGCGAGCTTGCTCATCGCCTCGAAATTTTCGGTGATTTGGACTAACATGGAGACTCCTTTATTGGATCGTTCAGCCACGGCTGGGCCGTGGCTTTTGTTTTTGAATAAAACTCGAACCGCTTTTTTTTTAAACAGAAACGAAACCACGGCCAAGCCGTGGTTGATCGGATTTGAAGTCGTTCAGCCACGGCTGGGCCGTGGCTTTTGTTTGAATAAAACGCGAACCTCTTTTTTTTCAAACAGGAACGAAGCCATGGCCCAGTCGTGGCTGATCGCATACAATCACTTCGCGGCCACGCGCTTCGTCACAAACTCGCCGCCGCCCATGCGGAACACGAAGCCTTTGGGAATGCCTTTGTCGTCGAGCTCAAATTCCAAATCGCCTGCGGTTCTCAGCATCGTAAATTTGCGCTCCGAAAGCGGCACAATCTCAAACTTGCGCGCGCCCGCCAAATTCGCGAAGAGCCTATCGCCTTCAAGCGCCAACGTATATTGCCGATTCGGTGCGATCTCATACGTGCCCGCATAACGCGCGAGCACATTCGGCGCGAGTGTGATCGCGTTCGCCGGCTTGCCCATCATCGGGCGGTAATCAACGGGATCCGGCAACTCGCGCAACCAAATGTTGCGATAGCGCACCGGATGTCCGTGATCTTGCAACTTAATCGGCAGCTTGTCTTCATGCGCGGCATATTGCAAATACTCCATCCACTCCGACGGCCCCCACAACTCAACGTTGTCTTGCACGAGCACGCCGTTGTGTAGAACGGTCATGCGCGCGGGCTGCAACAACTTGCCGTCGCTGGCGAAACGCGGGCGGCGAAAGAGGATGTCATAACTTTGCCATTCGCCCGGGCCGCGCGAAGCGTTGACGAGCGGAGGATACTGGCCATAAATCGAGGCGGCTTGGCCGTCGGCATACGTTTCGTTTTGATAAGAGTCGAGCACTTGCACTTCATACTTGCCCATGAAATACACGCCACTGTTGCCGCGATCTTGTCCTTTGCCTTCCGCGGAAGCAGGCGAGGCCCATTCGATATGCAATTGCGCATCGCCAAAGCCTTGCTTCGTGCGAATATTGCCGCTGCCTTTAACCGCTTCCATATAACCATTTTCAACTTTCCATTTCGTCGGTTGCCCATTCGCATCGCTCCATTGCGAAAGGTCTTTGCCCTCGAAAAGCACCACGGCGTCGGAAGGCGGCGTGGTCATCGCGGACTGGCCGGGCGTAATCACCGCGGGCTTGGGCCGCGTCAAATCATGCGCGCGCCATTGCGGCGTTTGCGCGAAACTTGTGCTGGTCATTGTCATTGCGCTCACCATAAAAAGAAAACTGCCTTGCGCCAAACGACGCCATAATTTTGCAGCATTGCGCATAACCAAATCTCCATTTGATAAATGTGGAAGTTCACAGCCAAGAGGTTTGTTCGCTCAAGTCGGCCCACGAAACACACGAAATACACGAAAGTTTTTTTTCGCATGTCTCGTGAGCACGAGCTTCATTCATTCTTCACCAATTCCACCGCATCGCCTACGCGCACCTCGCCGCCTTGAATCACGAAACAATTCAGCGCCAATTTGCCCTCGAAGCGCTCGACGATGCTGTGGAGAACCTCACGATCTTGTTGCAAGGTGTCGGGATCGAAGGTCGTCATCACGCAACGGCCCCGCAAATCTTGCACGCCGATCAATACCGAATTGATACGCAAGATGTGTCCCGGCCAGGTGCGCTCCGCCAAACCTTCGACGCCCGAGATGATGAGATTCGGACGCAACCTGCGGCCATCGTATCCGAAAGCTGCAATGGCACCGTCGGTCGCAACCAAGAGCGGCAAAATATCAAACCGCTCTTCGCCTTCATAATGCACGAGCCGCGCGTCCGCGCCGATTTCTTTTTTAATCTCTTCAGCGACGCGTGCGCTATTCCACGGCCTTTCATCAACCAAAGGCGCGCCGTTCGCATCGAGCCGCGCTTTGTGTCCCAAAAGCCGCGGATGCGTGCGCGAAGTGATGACGCGGCCGCGACCGTTTTGCACATGCACAATGCGATCACCCGCAATGCCCAATTCATCCAGCATGGCGCGCTGCAATTTTTCGCCGGCCATGGACTTCACGGGATAACGCCAAATCTCCGCAACCTGCATTTAGGATTTCCCTTTGTAAACCATGTTTCTAAACCGCGAATATGCGCGAATGAGCGCTAATCATTAATTCGCGTTGGTTCGCGCCCATTCGCGGTTCAAGTGCAACGGTACTCACTTCATCTCCGTGCGTATCTCGCCCGTGTTTTTATCTTTGAAAATATACTTCGTCACGCCGTCGGGCATGCGTTCACGTTTGATGAGTGCATGCCCTTCATATTCCTGTTGCGGTGCGCGAATCTTCGGCGTGTTGTTTTCGCCGCGCCAATCTTCGATTTGCACCGGCTCCCACAATTTCGTTTGCGCGGATTTATAACACGCATCGATAATCGCGTTGACCACATAGCCGTCATAAAACGTTTCCATCGGCGGCTTCTTTTCATCCCACGCTTCAAACATCTCCGCGAACATGTGTACGTAGCCGAGTTCATTGACTTCATCGCCCACAGGAAAGAGCCAGCCGCTTTCGCGCTCGGCTTTTTCGGCGACGTAGCTGCCGCTCTCGCCCGTGGTAAACATTTCAAAGCCGGTACGTAAAAAATGATTGAGCCAAATCGTGCCTTGCGTGCCCGCCACCTCGTCGCGCAAATCCATGCCGCCGCGAAACGCCCAACTCACTTCGAATTGTCCCATCGCGCCGTTGGCGAATTTGATCAAACCGATGCCGTGATCTTCCGCGGCGATCGGATGCACGAGCGTATCGGCCCAGCACATCACTTCCACCGGTTTGATTTGTTTGCCGACGAAGTTGCGAATGATCTCCACGCAGTGACAGCCCATGTCGATAATCGCGCCGCCGCCCGCCTGTGCATTATCCCAAAACCACGCGCTGTGCGGGCCCGGATGCGTTTCGCGCGAGCGCACCCATAACACGTCGCCGAGCGCGCCTTTGTGCACGGCTTGAATCGCCTTCAAAGTTTTTGGTGTGTACACGAGGTCTTCGAGATAGCCATGAAACACGCCGGCTTTCTCAACAATGTCAAGCATGCGCTTCGCTTCCGCGGCCGTGCGGCCCAAAGGCTTGGTGCATAAAATCGCTTTGCCCGCTTTGGCCGCGAGCGTGATCGCTTCTTCGTGAACATGATTCGGCAGGCCGATCACCACGCAATCGGTACTCACGTCGTTGATCGCCTGCGCAAGATTGTTCGTCGCTTTTGGAATTTTCCACTCGCTCGCAAAACTCTGTGCACGTTGTTCATCGCGCGAGTAAACGACTTTGACTAAATCACGCTTGCGTTGGCTGTGCAACGTCATGGTATAAAACAAAC